>NZ_JBNQFT010000011.1:0-132494 GCF_050321925.1 Rhodococcus sp. IEGM1339 | reverse complement strand
CTCTCGAAGAATCACGCGGTGACCGTCTTTCGTTCGGCTACGACACGCCGGCCATCTCATTCGGATCCAGCTCGTACACCATCCTCATGGACGTAACCCGCGATCGCCGACGGCCTGCTCGTCGAGGATTCGCTGCGGACCATCGCCGCTCGGATCGGCAAGAACGTCTCGACCGTCTCGCGGGAGATTCGTCGGCACAGCATCGAGGGCAGCTGCCTGCCGTATCAGGCCGATCGAGCCGCCGCCACGGCCCAGGCGCGGCCGAAGCAGTCCAAACTGGTGGTGAACACGGTCCTGCGGGCAGCGGTCGAGGAAGGCCTGTCCCGGAAGTTGTCACCGGAGCAGATCTCGCACCGTCTACGCCGGGATCATCCCGACGACGAAAGTATGCGGGTGAGCCACGAAACGATCTACCAAGCCCTCTACTTCCAAGCCCGAGGCGGCCTTAAAAAGCAAGTACATCAGGCACTTCGGACCGGACGGGCGAGCCGTAAACCGCACCGCGCGGACGGTCAGCGGTATCAGCGATTCACCGATCCGATGGTGATGATCAGTGACCGGCCCGCCGAGGTCGCCGACCGTGCGGTGCCCGGGCACTGGGAAGGCGATTTGATCACCGGTGAGCTGAACAAGACCGCGATCGGCACCCTCGTCGAACGCACCACCCGCTACACGATGCTGCTGCACCTGCCGAACGGGCACGACGCCGAATCCGTGCGGGACGCGCTCATCGCCGCGATGAAAGACCTGCCCGCCCATCTTCGTGGCTCGCTGACCTGGGATCAAGGCGCCGAGATGGCCCGGCACAAGCAGTTCGGTATCGCTGCCGATATGGCCGTCTACTTCTGTGACCCGGCCAGCCCCTGGCAGCGCGGCACCAACGAGAACACCAACGGACTGCTGCGGCAGTATTTCCCCAAGGGCACCGATCTGAGTGTCTACAGCCCGGCGGACCTCGAGCACGTCGCCCAGGAGCTCAACGGCCGGCCACGCAAAACGCTCGGCTGGGATACCCCAGCCGAGCGTCTGCGTGATCTAATCACCACCAACTAACAGCGGTGTTGCGTCGACCCCTTGAAACCGCCGAAGCGGTAGGGGCCTTTCCGGTCGGTCACACGAACCGACCGACGAGGACGGTCAGAGGCCGAGGGCCTTCTGCAGCACCGGCCACGAGTCCTTCAGATCCTCCTGCCAGTAACCCCACGAATGGGTGCCGGAGTCGCGGAAGTTGTAGGTGGCGGGGATGTCCAGCTCGTCGAGGCGGGTACGGAGGTTGTGCGTGCAGTAGTTGGTCGCCGCTTCGATGACGCCGCCGACCACGATCTGGTTGGCGAGTACGTCGACCTGGCCGTCGATCTCCGGACCGTTCAGGGTGTCGTAGCGCCCCGGCAGGCCCGTGCCGTTGGAGATGTAGAGATCGAGACCGCGCAGCTCCTCGGCGTGCACGTAGGGATCGTTCTCGGCCCAGGCCGGATCGTTCAACTCACCCCACATGTTGCGGGTGTCGCCGCCACCCCAGGTCTCGACGACGAGCTTGACGAACTGCTGCCCGATCGGGTCGGAGGTCTGGGCGCAGCCGCTGTACGCCGCGACGCCCTGGTACAGGCCGGGTGCAGCGATGGGCAGCTGCAGGACCGACGTACCCGAGGACGACAGACCTGCGATCGCGTTGATCCCGTTCGTACCGAGCGCCGCGTCGATCAGCGGCGGGATCTCCTTCGTCAGAAAGGTCTCCCACTTGTTGACACCGAGAACCGGGTCCTCTTCCTTCCAGTCGGTGTAATAGCTCCACTTGCCACCGACCGGGGAGACGACGTTGACGTTCTTGTCCTTCATGAACTCGATCGCGTCGGTGCGGAAGCGCCAGGTCGCGCTGTCCTCGCCACCACCGGCTCCGTTGAGGAGATACAGCGTCGGGCGCGGCTCGCTGGTGTCGGCGGGACGCCAGACGTCGAGCAGGATCTCCTTGTCCATCGAGGCCGAGTACACATAGACGAGCAGTTGCTGCTCACCGTAGTTCTCGATGCGGGTGATCTTCGAGCCGTTCTCGCTGGTCACCGATTCGATCGGCTGGAGCGTCTCCGCGACGGGGTCGGCCCCGGCGGTCGCGCCACCGAAGAACAACGGCAGGGCGACGACTGCTGCGGACACCGCAGCAATCCTCGTCTTCCGGGCCCGTGTCCCCGACTGGACAACCTTCATTCCGACAACCTCCTCAAACCCGATTCCGGGCATGGCCACAAACCTCGGACAGGCCGAGGCGCGCCGTACGGCGCAGCACAACGTGTATCGACGAATCGTTCGTGCACATTACCGTGATCGGCGGTCTCCACTACGTCCGGCGACCATTCGTACGACGGTACATCCCGTACAACCGCACTGCCGGTGCATCACATGGGCTCGACGGCGACACCGTCCAGGGCCGGAGCGATGATCTCGATTGCAGAAAGGTCCATCATCTCCCCGTGCGCTCCGGGCACGAATCGTGTCCGGATACGACCCGACACGAAAGGTTTCCACAGATCGGCCGCGTCCGCCTCCGTCGGGTGGTCCTCCGTCGCGCTGAAGAAGTCCATGTCGCCGAAGAACAGCTCCGGTGTATGGCCGTTGATCAACTCGGGCGAGGTCACCGCTGCGGAGAAGATGCGCTGCACCCGCTCCACGTCGAGGTCGATCAAGCCGTCCGGCGCCTCGCGGACCAGCGCTTCCGCGGTTTCGAGCGGGAGGCTGCCGTCGAGTGCGTCCGGTTCGATGACGACGCCGAATGCACGCAGGTTCTCCGAGAGTTCGGCTGCGAACCGGTCGGTATCGACCCGGGGGATGCTGTCGATCAGGGCGAGATCCTCCACATGCAGCCCCCGTGCCTGCAACTCGACTGCGACGGCGTGCGCGAGCACACCACCGAGTGACCAACCGATCAGACGGTAGCGACCCTCGGGTGCTGCGGCGACGATCTCTTCCGTGTACCTCCGTGCAAGATCGGTGAGCGTGGTCGCGGTATAGCCCGGTTCGCTTAGCGCCGGTGTCTGCACTCCGTAGACGGCACTGCTGGTCGCAAGTCGCGCCGCCAGCGGCGCGTACGGCCATGCCAGTCCGATCATTGGGTGGAAACAGAACACCGGTTCCGTCGAGTCGCCCGACCGAAGCGTCACGAGCACTGCCGAGGCGTCTCCGGATGATGCGGGGGCGGTACCTGTCCCCTGCCCGGCTTCGTCGAGGCGCGCTGCGAGCGCCTCGACACCCGGCGTCTCCAGCAACCACGGGACACGCACCTCGACCCCGGTTTCGTCGCGCAGCCTTGAGACCACCTGGGTGGCCACGAGGGAGTTGCCGCCGAGATCGAAGAAGTCGCCGTCGAGACCGACCTGCTCCACAGCCAATGCGTCCGAGTACACCCGCGCAACGACCTGTTCGAGCGCGGTACGAGGAGCCCGATACGGACGGGTCCGTATCTCCGGCTCCGGCAACGCCGCGCGATCGAGCTTTCCGACCGGTGTCAACGGCACGGCGTCGAGCACGACGATGTCGGCGGGCACCATGTGCTGTGGCAGCGTTCGTGCGGCCGCGCGGAGCAGGTCCTCCGTGTCGACGGCGTGGCCGGCGGTGGCGGTCACATACGAGATCAGGCGGACACCGCCGGTGTCGTGACTGCGGGCGACGGTGACTGCGAAGTCCACGCTCGGTTCGTGCCGCAGCACCGCATCGATCTCGTCAAGTTCGATACGGAAGCCTCGCACCTTCACCTGGAAGTCCGATCGCCCCAGGTAGACGATCTGTCCGTCGTCGGTCCACCGGACCAGGTCACCGGTGCGGTAGAGACGTTCTCCGGCCACGTAGGGATCGGCGACGAAACGCGCCGCGGTCAGTTCGGCCCGGCGGTGGTATCCGCGTGCCGTCTGCACCCCTGACAGGTACAACTCGCCGGCCGCCCCGACAGGAACCGGACGCAGTCGCCGGTCGAGCACGAGCGCGCGGACACCGCGGATCGGTCCGCCGATCGTGATCGGTTCCCCAGGCACCAGCGGATCACTGATGGCGGTCATGATCGTGGTCTCCGTGGGGCCGTAGCCGTTGTGGAACGACCGTCCCGGCGCCCAGCGCGCTACCAGTGCCGGCGGCACGGCCTCGCCTCCGGCGACGAGGACACGGAGCCCGTCGAGTCCCTCTGGATCGAGGGATGCGATCGCAGCAGGGGTGATGAAGGCGTGCGTCACGCCCTCCGACCGGATCAGATCGGCGAGATCGCGCCCTCCGTAGACAGCCGGGGAGGCGATGACGAGTGTTCCGCCCTCACTCGCCGCGAGCAGGAGTTCGAGGACGGAGGCGTCGAAACTCGGCGACGCGAAGTGCAGCGCCCGGGTGGCGGTGTCCAACCCGTACCGGTCGCGTTGCTCCGCCGCGAAATTCGCGAGGCCGGAGTTCGTCACCACGACACCCTTCGGACGACCCGTGGATCCCGAGGTGTAGATGACGTAGGCGGCGTTGGATGGGCGAACCGGGCGGATTCGTTCGTTCGCCGCGAACGGTTCGTCCGACAGACCGTTCAGCTCGGCGAGCGTCGAAGGCGCGGTCAGATCGATCCATGGGATGTCGCGGGGCAAACGATCCCGCTCGCTCGAAACGGTAAGACCAAGCACCGCTGCCGAATCGGAGATCATGTGCGCGATGCGGTCCGCCGGATAGTTCGGGTCGACGGGGACGTAGGCGGCACCGGTCCTCGCGACCGCCCACACAGCGATGATCGACTCGAGCGAACGAGTCAGGCCTAACGCGATCACGTCCTCCGCGCCGATCCCGACAGCGACCAGCAGTCGTGCCAGCCGTGAGGAGCGGGCGTCGAGTTCGGCGTAGGTCAGCGAACGTTCCTCGTGGACGACCGCGATGCCGTCGGGGTTGCGGGCGGCGGTCTCCGCGAGCAGATCACCGAGCGGCACCGCGGGCAGCGCGGGTCCGCCCCACCGGTCGGCGAGATCCTCGATCTCGGCCGCGTCGAGATACGGCAGCGAGTCCACGGAGGAGTCGGGATCGGCGACGAGCGCATCGAGGATGCGGACGTACCTGCCGGCCAGCGTCGCCACGTCCTCCGCGGCCAGGATGTCGCTGCGGTACTTGAACGCGAGCGTCAACGCCTCCTCGGAGGTGACGACGGCCGTGAGTGGATAGTGCGTCGCGTCCCGGGCGTTGACGCCCGCGACGACGAGGCCGTCGATCGATCCCGCAGCCTCGATCCCGCTGCGGTCGACCGGATAGGACTCGTACACGAGCAGCGTGTCGAACAGCGCTCCCGTACCGGCACGCTGCTGGATCTCGGCGAGCCCGACGTGATGGTGATCGAGCAGTTCGGCCTGCTCGCCCTGGATGCGGCGGAGCAGATCGTGCCCGGTCTCGCCGGCGCCGAGGCGCACCCGCACCGGGAGGGTGTTGATGAACAGTCCCACCATCGCCTCGACGCCGGGAAGGTCCGCGGGCCGGCCCGACACGGTGGTGCCGAATACGACGTCGTCGCGGTCGGTCGTGCGGGCCAGGAGGACGGCCCAGGCGCCCTGCAGCACGGTGTTGACCGTGACGCCGAGCCGCGTGGCCGTGTCCGCGAGGAGGTCGGACCGTTCACGACCGAGGTCGATCCGGTGCTCGTCCGGGGTGCCGCCCGTGCCGTCGGTGTTGCCCCCGGCCAGCAGGGTGGGCTCCTCGATCCCGTCGAGCGAGCGCATCCACGCTTCGACGGAGGTCTCGTGGTCGCGACGCGCGAGCCACTCGAGATACGCCCGGTAGGACGGTGCCCGGCCGAGGACGCCCGCATCACCGCGGGTCGCGTAGAGCACCAGCAGGTCCTTCATCAACAGCGGCATCGACCAGCCGTCGAGCAGGATGTGGTGACTCGTGACGGCGAGGGTCCAACTGTCGTCACCCGTGCGGACGAGGACGAAGCGGATCAGCGGCGGCTCGGCCATGTCGAACGCGACGGCCTGTTCCGCTCGCAGCACATCGGCGAGTACTGCGGAGTCCTCGCCCCGGATGTCGACCTCGCGCCACGGCAGGGTGACCTCGTCGACGACGACCTGGACGGGGATGCCCGATTCGCTCGCGACGAATGCCGTGCGGAGGTTCGGGTAGCGCCCCAGCAGCGCGTCCGCCGCCGTGCGCAGCCGCTGCGCGTCGACCACTCCTGCGAGGTGCACGAGCACCTGCGTGCTGTAGGCATCGGAGTGCCCCTCCGCCAGGAGTGCGTGGTAGAGCAGGCCGGCCTGGAGCGGAGCGAGCGGCCAGGCGTCCGCCGCGCCGCGGTACCGCGACTCCCACAGGTCGATGTCGCGTTGGGTGACGTCGACCAGCGACAGGTCGGACGGGGTCCGTCCCCCGGCTTCCGGGCGCGTGGCGTGCGCCGCGAGGGCTTCGAGTGCACGCACCCAGCGCTGTGCGAGGTCCTCGACGTCGGCGCGGTCGAGCAGACCGGACGCGTAGCCGAAGTTCGCTCCGAGTTCGCCTCCGAGGACGACGGCGTTGATGTCGACGGCGGCGAGGGCCGGGGCGTCGGGATCATCGGTTCCGGACAGGTCCCCGAGGTCGCCGGCGGGCAGCCACCCGAGTTCCGGCACCCGGTCGGTCGAGACCTCACCGGCGTCGAGCCGGCCGAGATAGTTGAAGCTGATCTGCCCGGCGGGCGTCGCGGCGAGACGAGCGGACGTCTCGGGGTTGCAGTACCGGAGCAGGCCGTAGCCGATGCCCTTGTCGGGGACGCGGCGGAGATCCTCCTTGACCACCTTCAATGCCGCACCCGCGCTCGCACCACCGGCCGCCGCGTCGTCGAGGTCGACGTCGGACAGGTCGAGCCGCACGGGGAACATCGTCGTGAACCAGCCGACGGTGCGCGAGAGGTCCGAGCCCGGGACGACGTCCTCCTCGCGACCGTGGCCCTCGAGACGGATCAGTGCCGACCGCACGTCCGTGCCCCGCGCCCGACGCCACTCGGCCAGGGCCAGCGCGAGACCCGTGAGCAGCACGTCGTTGACCGAGCCGTGGTAGAGCTCGGGCAGGGTGGTCAGCAGTGTCTCGGTGGTCGCCGCGTCGACCCGGACCGGCACCTTCACGACCGTCGACGCCAGGTCGACCGACGGGTCGAACGGGCGATCGCCGAGCAGCGGGTCGGGTCCGTCGAGAACGGACGTCCACAACGGCAGCTCCGTCACTCGTCCGGCGGCACCGTCGACAAGGGCGTGAGCCCAGGTGCGGAACGACGTGCCGACGGGCTGGAGGGCGGGCTGCTGCCCGTGGCTGATCTGTGCCCACGCGGTGACGAAGTCGGGCACCAGGATCCGCCACGACACCCCGTCGACGACGAGGTGGTGCGCCACCACGATCAGCCGTCCGGTCCGTGCCGCCCCGGCAGCGGGGTCGAGCCAGACGAACTGCGTGACGATGCCCTGCGACGGAGCGAGACGCCCCTCGGCAGCGTCGACTTCGCGCGCGGCGATCTCGGCCCACTGCTCGTCGCCGGCCTCCGCGGGAACCTCGACGCGCGTCACGAGCGCGTCGACGTCGACACTTCCCGGCGCGGAGGTCGACAGCACCCACTCACCGGAACCGTCGTCCCGCAAGCATGCCCGGAGCATGTCGTGCCGGCCCACCACGGCGGCGATCGTCGTCACGACGTCGCTGCGTCCGATACCGGCGGGCAGTTCGAGTGCGATGGTCTGCGTGTAGCGGTCGAAACCGCCGCCACGCTCGACCATGTACCGCACGATCGGGGTGAGCGGGATCTCGCCGACGCCGCCGCCTTCGAGTTCGCGCAGCACCGGTTCGGATCCCGTTCCGGCGCACGCCACTTCGGCGAGACCGGCCACCGTGCGCTGCTCGAACACCTCGCGCGGGGTGAACACGACACCGCGCGCCTTCGCCCGGGACACCAGCTGGATCGACACGATGCTGTCGCCACCGAGAGCGAAGAACGAGTCGTCGAGCCCGACCCGCTCGAGACCGAGCACGTCGGCGAAGACCTCGGCGATGGTCTCCTCCGTGGGGGTCCGCGGCGCCCGGAACTCGCGGTCGCTGGTGAACACCGGCGCGGGCAGCGACCTGCGGTCGAGCTTGCCGTTCGGGGTCAGCGGCAACTCGTCGAGCACGAGCACTGCGTCGGGAACCATGTAGCCGGTGAGGAACTCGCCCACCCGCTCGAGCACCTCGGACGGGGCGACCGTGTGCCCGGCCCGCGGCACGACGTAACCGACGAGCTTCTCCCCCATGTGCTCGTCCGACCACACGGACGCGACGGCGTGCGCGACACCCTCCACACCGGTCAGTGCCGCCTCGATCTCGCCGAGTTCGATGCGGAAGCCACGCAGCTGTACCTGTAGGTCGCTGCGACCGGCGTATTCGAGCTGCCCGTGCGCGTTCCATCGGGCGACGTCACCGGTGCGGTACATGCGCGAACCCGGCGCACCGTAGGGATCGGCGACGAACCGCCCGGAGGTCAGCTCGGCACGACCGAGATAGCCGCGTGCGAGCTGGCCACCGCGGACGTAGATCTCGCCGGGCACGCCCACCGGGACGGGCTGCAGACGGGCGTCGAGCACGTAGATGCCGAGGCCGGGGATCGCGCGGCCGACGGTGCTCGCGGGGTTGTCGACGTCGGCGGAGGACAGTTCGAGATGGGAGACGTGCACGGTGGTTTCGGTGATGCCGTACATGTTGACCAGGCGCGGCGCTCGCCCTGAATCCCCGTGCCGCCGATACCAGCCGGCCAGGCGACGCAGATCGAGTGCCTCGCCACCGAACACGACGTACCGCAGGGACAGCGGCTGCGCATCCGGATCCTGCTCGGCCACAACGGCGTCCGCCTCGGCGAGCTGGTAGAAAGCCGACGGGGTCTGGTTGAGCACCGTGATCTTCTCGCGCCGCAGGAGGGCGTGGAAGTCCTCCGGGGAGCGGGAGGTGTGGTAGTCGACGACCACGAGACGACCACCGTGGAGCAGCGGACCCCACAGCTCCCACACGGAGAAGTCGAAGGCGTAGGAGTGGAACAGGGTCCACACGTCGTCGGCGTCGAATCCGAAGGCGGGCGCGGTGTTCTCGAACAGTTCGAGCACCGTGCGGTGCGGGATCTGCACGCCCTTGGGCCGGCCTGTGGAACCGGAGGTGTAGATGACGTAGGCGAGGTTGTCGCTGCGCAGCGGTGCCGCGCGCTCGTCGTCGGAGAGCGGATCGGCCGACCGCGTCGACAGGTCGAGCCGTTCGAGGTCGATCACCGGGACGTCGGTGGCGGGCAGCGCATCCGGCTCCCCCGCCACGAGCACACACACCGGCGCCGCGTCCTCGAGCATGAAGGTCAGACGCTCGGCCGGGTAGGTGAGGTCGATCGGCAGATAGCCACCGCCGGCCTGCTGCACCGCGAGCAGCGCGACGACGAGTTCCTCCGTGCGCGGCAACGCGACTCCGACGAGGGTGTCGGGACGGACACCGCGGTCGACGAGTTCGCGCGCCAGGCGGTTGACCCGCGCGGACAGTTCGGCGTAGGTGAGCTGCCGGTCGCCGAAGGTCACGGCGACCGAATCCGGATGCGCCTCGGCGGCCTCGCGGAAGCGGTCCACGAGCGTGACGTCGGGGACTCGGGTGCCGGGCTCGTTCCACGCCTCGAGCACCTCGGTGCGTTCCGCCGGGTCGAGCAGTGGGACGTCGCCGATCACGGACTCGGGATCCGTCGCCACCGCCGCGAGCATCCGGCCGAGACGGTCGCCGAAGAGGCGCATGGTTGCCTCGTCGAACAGGTCGACGGCGTAGGTCAGCACAACGTCGAAGCCGCCGGGAGTACCGTCGGCGTCGAACCTCTCGACGACGGTGACCTGCAGGTCGAACTTGGCGTGGGCGACCGGGACGTCGAAGCCTTCGACGGCCAGCCCCGGCAGTTCGAAGCGGGACTGCCCGAGATTCTGGAAGGTCAGGGCGACCTGGAACAACGGGTGGCGTGCCTGCGATCGTTCCGGGTCGAGGACCTCCACGAGGCGCTCGAACGGCAGGTCGGCGTGCCCGAACGCGCCGAGGTCGCTCTCGCGCACCCGTCCGAGGAGATCGGCGAAGGTGTCGGCGGGGCGCACCTCGCTCCGCAGTACGAGCGTGTTGACGAACATGCCGATCATGTCGTCGAGCAGCTGCTCACCGCGTCCGGCGATGGGGGCGCCGATCACGACGTCCTCGGTGCCCGACAGCCGAGAGAGGAGGGCCGCCAGGGCGCTGTGGAAGACCATGAACAGCGACGCGCCGCGCTCCCGCGCGAGGCGGTCGAGTGCCGCGTGCGTCCACGCGTCGATCTCCACGGCGGTGTTCGCACCCCGGCCCGAGGCGACGGCCGGCCGCGGACGGTCGGCGGGCAGGTCGATCTGCTCCGGGATGCCCTTCAGGGCGTGGCGCCAGTAGGCGAGCTGGCGGGCGATGGGCGACTCGGGATCGTCCTCGGAGCCGAGCACCTCCCGCTGCCACAGGGTGTAGTCGGCGTACTGGACCGGAAGCGGTGACCAGTTCGGCTGCAGCCCTTCGGTTCTGGCACCGTAGGCGACCACGACGTCGCGGGCGAGCGGGCCCATCGAGAAGCCGTCGCCGCTGATGTGGTGGAGCACCACGACGAGCACGTGGTCGTCGGCGGCGACACGCAGCAGCCGGATCCGCAGCGGAACCTCTGTGGTGACGTCGAAACCGGCGTCGAGGATCGCGGCGACCTCGTCCAGGATGTCGGTGGGATCGACCTCGGACGGTTCGATGTCGGGAACGACGGACGCCGCCGGGAGGACGACCTGGTGGGCGATGCCGTCGGTCTCCGGGTAGACGGTCCGCAGGGATTCGTGCCGCAGCACCACGTCGCCGACCGCGCCGCGCAGGGCGTGGAGGTCCAGCGATCCGCGCAGCCGGATCACGAGCGGCAGGTTGTTCACCGCTGAGTCCGGTTCGAACCGGTTGAGGAACCACATCCGCTGCTGTGCCAGCGAGAGCGGCACGTGGTCGGGCCGGGGGCGTGCCGTGAGCGGGACGGCTGCGGCACCGGCCGCCGACGACTCGATGTGGGCCGCGAGGGATTCGACTATGGGATGTTCGAAAAGCGACCGCACCGCGACGCGCGCGCCGAGGGCGGCACCGAGCCGCGCGGCGACCTGCGTCGCGACGAGCGAGTTGCCGCCGAGTTCGAAGAAGTCGTCGTCGGCACCCACCCGGGCCACGCCGAGCACGTCGGCGTAGACACCTGCCACGATCTCCTCGATCGGGGTACGGGCCGCGCGGAACTCGCGTGCTTCGAAGACCGGTGCGGGCAGGGCCTTGCGGTCGAGCTTCCCGCTGGTGTTCAAGGGGAACTCGTCGAGCGCGACGACGGCCGAGGGCACCATGTAGGAAGGCGACGTCTTCTTCACCGCATCGAGCAGCGCCGCCCGGTCGACGGTGTGTCCCGGTGCCGGCACGACGTACGCGACCAGTTGCTCACCGGTGGATGTGGGCACGACGAGCGCGACTGCCTGCGATACCTCGGCGCAGCCGAGCAGAGCCGTCTCGATCTCGCCGAGCTCGATGCGCTGGCCGCGGAACTTGACCTGGAAGTCGGTGCGACCCAGATAGTCCAGGACGAGCTCTCCCGCAGCGGTACGACGCCACCGCACGAGGTCGCCGGTGCGGTACATCCGGCTCCCCGGTCGTCCGAGCGGACTCGCGACGAACCTGTCGGAGGACAGGTCGGGGCGCTTCTCGTAACCCCGAGCGAGTTGAACCCCGCCGAGATACAGCTCACCCGGCGTCCCGACGGGTGTGGGAGCCAGACGCGAGTCGAGGACGTAGACCTGCACGTTCCATTCGGGCACACCGATCGGCACGGAGTGACCGTCGCCGTCGGCCGGCCAGTAGGTCGCCGAGACCGCCGCCTCGGTCGGGCCGTAGAGATTGTGGAGCGCCGCATCGCCGAGCCGGCGGAAGGCCGACACCGTTTCCGGCGGCAGTGCCTCTCCGATGACGAACACGTGCCGCAGGCTCGCGCAGCTGCCGGCGGGTGCCTGTGCGGCGAAGACGGTGAGCATCGACGGGACGAAATCGGTGAGGGTGACGCGGTGGCGTGTGACGGCATCCGCCACCCAGGCCGGGTCGCGATGGGCGTCGTGCGGCGCCACGACGAGGGTGCCCCCGGTGCGCAGTGGCAGGAAGTAGCCCCAGAGCGAGACGTCGAAGGTCGTGGCGGTCTTCTGCAGGTACACATCGCTCCCGGCGATGTCGTACTCGGCAGCCATCCACTCGAGCTGGTTGACGATCGCTTCGTGGGGGACGGACACACCCTTCGGCCGTCCCGTCGAACCCGATGTGAAGATCACGTAGGCCGGTGATGCGGGCTGTACGGTGCCGCGCAGTTCGTCCTCCCGGACAGGATGCGCGTCGTACCCATCCGCCTCCAGGGTGTCGAGGAGGATCGGGGCGATTCCCTCGGGGAGGTCGCCGGCGTCCGCGCTCGTGCTGAGCACACACACCGGTCGGGCGGTGTCGAGGATGTGACCGATCCGATCGGCCGGATGGTCGGGATCGAGCGGCACGTAGGCGCCGCCGGCGGTGACGACCGCGTACATGGCGACCACGAGATCGATCGACCTCCGGATCCCCAGGGCCACGAGCGATTCGGGTCCGACCCCGGACGAGATCAGGTGCCGCGCGAGTCGGTTGACGCGTGCGTCGAACTCGGCATAGGTGAGCGACTCGTCGCCGAAGAGGACCGCGGTCGCTCCCGGGACGCGGTCGACCTGGGCTCGATAACGTGACAGCAGTGTCCCCGTGTCCGTCGGATGGTCGGTCGCGTTGACCCCGACGGTGAATGCATGACGCTCGTGCGGGGTCAGCAGGTCGATCTCCCCGACCGGGATGTCGGCGTCGCTCGCGAAGGCTCCGAGCACCGACACCAAGCGATCCGCCAGGGCGCGAACGGTCGAGTCGTCGAAAAGATCGGTGGCGTACGTGAACTGGGCTCCGATTCCGGCGGGGTGCCCGTCCACCTCCCGGGGGGTCACCGTGAGCTGGAGATCGAACTTGGCGATGCTACCGCCGAGATCCACAGGTACGAGCTCGAGATCGTGCAGCGCGAGTTCGGGCTGCGCCATGTTCTGGAAGAACAGGGCGACCTGGAAGAGCGGGTGGTGCCCCGCGGAGCGGACCGGATCGAGGATCTCCACGAGCCGCTCGAACGGCAGATCAGCGTGCGCGAATGCGTCGATGTCGGTATCGCGGACCCGGTGCAGGAGCGCGGCGCAGGTCAGGTCGGGCGTGATGTCGGTCCGCAGCACAAGGGTGTTGACGAACATGCCGATGAGGTCGTCGAGGGCCTGCTCGCCACGCCCGGCGACGGGTGTGCCGATCGCGATGTCGCGTGCGCCCGAGATCCTCGACAACAACACCGCGAAGGCTGCGTGGACGACCATGAACGGCGAACATCCCGCTGCCCGGCCGAGTTCGGCGACGGCCGCGTGCAGTGCCGGATCGATCTCGAAATCGACGGTGGCGCCGCGGCCCGACGCCTCGACCGGCCGGGGCCGGTCCGTAGGGAGTTCGAGCCGGTCCGGTAGGTCGGCGAGAACGGACGTCCAGTACGCGATCTCCTTCGCCACCGGAGAATCAGGATCGTCCTCGGAGCCGAGCACCGCACGCTGCCACAGGGTGTAGTCGGCGTACTGCACGGCGAGCGGTTGCCAGCCGGGGACCGCTCCGGCGGTGCGGGCGAGGTAGGCGGTGACGAGGTCGCGTACGAACGGTTCGGTGGACGCCCCGTCTGCGGCGATGTGGTGGACGACGATGACCAGGACGTACTCGTCGGGCGCGACCCGCAGGAGTTCGAGCCGCAGCGGCACCTCCGTCGTCACGTCGAAACCGGCCGACACGGTGCGCAGGACGCGGTTCTCCACTTCGGAGACCGGGACGTCCTCGACACGCACAGTCGGGGTGGCCGCCGACGGGGGAAGGATCACCTGACTGCCCACCCCGTCGCGATCGGGGTAGACGGTGCGGAGCGTTTCGTGCCGATCCACGAGGTCGGCGATCGCCGCGCGGAGTGCGTCGACGTCGAGCGCCCCGCGCAGCCGGAGCGCGACGGGAATGTTGTTCGCTGCCGAGCCGGTGTCGAACCGGCTGAGGAACCACATCCGTTGCTGGGCGAGCGACAGCGGAATCGTCTCGGGCCGCGTACCGGCGGTGAGCGGGATACGGCCGCCGGTGCCGAGGGGTTCGATCAGCGCGGCGAGCGCAGCCACGGTCGAGCCCTCGAACAACAGTCGGGCCGGCACACGGGTGTCGAGGCGTTCACCGAGCCGGGCCGCCACCCGGGTCGCCACGAGCGAGTTGCCGCCGAGATCGAAGAAGTCGTCGTCGAGACCCACCCGTTCCAGGCCGAGCAGCGTCGCGAACTCCTCGGCGACAGCGATCTCGGTATCCGTGACAGGCGGGCGGAACTCGACGGTCACCGGATCGGGGTCCGGCAGCGCCGCGCGATCGACCTTGCCGGACGGCGTCAGCGGGATCTCGTCCAGTACGACGATCACCGACGGAACCATATGCGACGGAAGAACGTTCGATATCTCTTCGGTAACCACGCGGGTGTCGATCCCCACCCCCTCCGAGGAGTGCAGGTAGGACACCAACTGCGCTTGACCCGCCGGCGTCTCGCGACCCACCGTCATCGCGAAATCGACTCCGTCACAGGCGGCGAGCGCTGCGTCTATCTCACCGAGTTCGACTCGGAAACCGCGGATCTTGACCTGGAAGTCGTTGCGTCCCAGGTAGATCAATTCGCCGTTCGTGCCGCGGGAGGTACGGACGAGATCGCCGGTACGGTAGAGCCTGGTACCGCCCGGCCCTGCGACGAATCGTTCTGCGGTCAGACCGGGGCGTCCCCGATAGCCTCTGGCCAGAGCCGTCCCGGACACGTACAGTTCACCGGCCACGCCGGGAGCGACCGGATTCAGGCGGGCGTCGAGGACGGACGCGCTCAGATTGCGAACCGGCGTACCGATCGTCACAGGCCGTCCCGGTTCGAGCGGCCCGCTGCAGTGCGTCATGATCGTCGACTCGGTCGGTCCGTAACCGTTGAAGAATCGGCGCCCGGGTGCCCAGCGCTCCACGACATCCGGCGGACATGCCTCACCAGCGGAGAGCACCATCTCCAGATCGGTCAGAGTGCTCGGGTCGATCGAGGTCAGCACGGCCGGGGTGATCACGGCGTGCGTCACGCGCTCGCGGCGTAGCAGTTCGGCGAGCTCGTCCCCGCCGAACACGGTGGGCGGTGCGACGACCATGGTCGCGCCGACGGAGATCGTCATCAACCATTCGAAGACCGACGCGTCGAAGCTCGGCGACGCCACGTGCAGCACGCGCGACTGCGGTGTCAGATCGAAGCGTGCCGCGACTTCCTGCGCGAGGTCGTCGAGGCCCGTGTGGGTGACGGGGACGCCCTTCGGCCGGCCCGTCGAACCCGAGGTGTAGATGACATAGGCCGGGTTCTCGGCCCGCAGCGGCAGCACCCGCTCGTCGAAGCTCACGGGAGCGGACGGCAGAGCGTCGGCATCGGTGATCGTCTGCGGATCGTCGAGCGCGATCCACTCGACGGTCTCGGGCAGCGCGGCCACCGAGGCCGACCGGGTCAGACCCAGGCGTGCACCGGAGTCGTCGATCATGAACTCGATGCGGTCTGCCGGATAGTTCGGGTCGACGGGAACGAATGCCGCGCCCGACTTGGCGACCGACCACACCGCGAGCACGGACTCGATCGAACGGGCGAGCGATACCGCGACCACGTCCTCCGGGCCGACCCCCCGGTTGATCAGGAGACGAGCCGTTCGCGACGACGCGGCGTCGAGTTCGGCGTAGGTCAGGGAACGGTCGCCGAAGACCACGGCCGTGGCCGCCGGGTCTCGTTCCACGGCAGCCGCCAGCAACTGCGGAAGGAGCACGGCACGCGGTCCGCGCCTCCGGGCAGGGCGCCGACGGGGCCGGCTGCCGCGGTCCGTCCGTGCCGGATCGGCGTTCCGGACGTCGTCGAGGTTCGTCCGAGCCTCGTCCCCCTGCTGCCCGCCGACCTCGCGCGAGAACTCACTCACCACTGGTACCGATTCCCTCGAACGTCCCGTTTCGGCCGCGACCACCCGTTGTGACCGGGTGGTCAGTTGCCCCATTAGAGCATCGCGGGGCAAGGCGTCATGTTACGACGAGCCTCGGGCACGCCCGCATGGGGCGACCCTCGGCGGTTCGCCCCATGTGGCAGAGATATCGAGTTCTTGCCGGTCAGCGCCCCGAATCGAGCCGTCGGCCGAGGGCGGGACCGATCACGGCCCAAGCCTTCCGGGTGGCGAGGTCCCAGTGGGAGACGGGGACCTCGCGCGTGGTCACCAGTCCGTTCACGAACGGGTACCACGTCTCTGCGGATGACGCGGAGCGGTCGGCCTCGGCGACGAAGACCGTCAGGTCCCCGTCGTAGACCTCGGGTCGATGTGACGCGAGGAGGGTGTAGGAGTGACGCACACCCTCGACGATCCGTTCGATCCGCTCCGGGGTGAGTACGTCGAACGGGGCCGGTAGACCCTCGACGATCTTCTGCGCGTTCTCGGGGGTGAGCTCGGTGAAGGGCACCGAGGCCTCCGGGACGTCCCTGCCGAAACCGAGGACCTCGGCGACGGTGGGTGCGGTCGCCCGCTCCGGAGCCGCAGCGCCTCGTGTCTCCGGGTAGGCGTCGAGCAGCGCGAGGGTCGGAACCTCCTGCCCGGCGCGGCGCAGTCGTATCGCGACGGCCTGGGCGAGGATGCCTCCCATCGACCAGCCGACGAGATGGTAGGGACCGTGCGGGTGGATCTCCCGGATACGCCGGGCGTACTCGTCCGCCCACGCATCGATGCTCGAGGGGAGAGCGCCACTCGCCCCGAGGGCGGGCGACTGCAGGCCGTAGACGGGACGGTCGCCCAGATACGGGACGAGACCGGCGAAGCCCCATGCGAGTCCCGTCACGGGATGGATGCAGAACACCGGCGCACCCTCCCCACCGGCACGCAGGGGTAGAACGAGATCCAGGCCTGCGTCGCCGAGTGCGTCTCGCGCCGAGTCACCGTGCGCATCGATCCGGGCGGCGAGTTCCTCGACGCCCGAATACAGGAAGAGCCAGGGCAATTCGACGTGGGCGTCGAGGACGTCCCGCAAGCGTGCGGCGACTTTCACGGCGCTGAGCGAGTTGCCCCCGATTCCGAAGAAGTCGTCGTCGAGACCCACGCGGTCCCGGGTACCGAGCACTTCCGCGTAGATCGAGGCGACGACCGTCTCCGTGCGGCTGCGCGGGGCGCGATACGGCGCCGAGGCGACCTCCGCTTCCGGAAGAGCCTTGCGGTCGAGCTTACCGTTGACGTTGAGCGGCAGGACGTCGAGCGTGACGAAGCCCTGGGGGACCATGTAGGACGGCAGTGTCCGGGTCAGCGCGGCGCGGATCGACGCGATGTCGGGGGATTCGGCGACGGGAACCACGAATGCCACGATCCGATCGCCGTTCTGCACAGTGACGACGGCGTCACGAACCTGCGGAAGCGCACGCAACGCCGATTCGATCTCCCCCAGTTCGATGCGGAAACCCCGCACCTTCACCTGGAAGTCGGCGCGATCGAGGTATTCGAGCGTGCCCGACAGCCCGTCGTCGTCGAACCGCCAGCGCACGACGTCGCCGGTGCGGTAAAGACGCGTACCGGGTGCACCGAACGGGTTCGCCACGAACCGTTCGGAGGTGAGCTCGGGACGCCCGAGATAACCGCGAGCGAGCTGGGCACCGGCGAGATACAGCTCTCCCGCGACACCCGGAGGCACCGGATGCAGGCGGTCGTCGAGGACGAACACCTGCGTGTTGGGGATCGGCGACCCGATGGGCACGGATGTTTCCGCTGTCTCGGTGACTCGGTGGGCTGTCACCGAGACCGCCGCTTCGGTCGGACCGTAGAGGTTGACGAGGTCCGTGTCGGAGTGTTCGAGGGTGCGCTCCGCGGTGTCGACCGGAAGTACCTCGCCGATCGCCAGGACGCGTCGTAGCGAACCCGGCAGTTCTCCTTCTGCGTCGTCGAGCAGCGCATCGAGCATCGAGGGGACGACGTGCAGGGTCGTCACGTTCTCGCGGCGGATCAAGTCGTTGAGGTAGGCGGGGTCACGGTGTCCGTCGGGCGACGCGATGACGAGCTTCGCACCCGAGGTCGGCGCCGACCAGAACTCCCACACCGACAGGTCGAAGGTCGCGGCGGTCTTGAGGAGGACCGCGTCCCCCTCGCCGAGCCGGTACTCGTTCTTCTTCCAGACCAGCTGATTGACGATCGCCTCGTGCGAGACGACGACTCCCTTCGGACGGCCGGTCGAGCCCGAGGTGTAGATCACATACGCCGCGTTCCCGGCGCGCAGGGGTGCGAGACGGTCGGAGTTTCGCAGGGCGCGACCGTCGTACGCGGCGAGATCGACCGTGTCGACCTCGATCGTCGGGCGGTCACCGGGGAGGTCGATCCGGTCGCGGCCGGTGGTGAGCACACACGCCGGGTCGGCCGACTCCACGATGTACTCGATCCGCTCGCGGGGATGGTCGGGGTCGAGCGGCAGGTACGCTCCACCGGCCTCGACGACGGCATACATCGCGACGACGAGATCGATCGAACGACGGATGGGGAGGGCGACGACCGTCTCGGGACCGACTCCGTGTTCGATCAGCATCCGTGCGAGACGGCGTACCCGCGTGGCGAATTCACCGTAGGTGAGTTCGCTCTTCGCATCGACGAGCGCGCAGGCCGACGGTGTTGAGCGGACCTGGTCGGCGAACAGGTCGGCGAGGGTCCGGCCGGGGCCCACCGCGACCTGCTCGGCCTCCCATGCTTCGAGCATGGCGGCGAGCTGGTCGGGATCGTGCAGGTCGATGTCGCCGACCACGACGTCCGCGTCGTCGGCGACGACCGACAGGATCCGCAGATAGCGGTCGACCATGCGGCGGACGGACGACTCGTCGAACAGGTCGGTGGCGTAACCGAATTCGATGTCGAACCCGCCGGGTCCGCCGTTCACGCCGCGGTCGACGATCGTGACGTGGAGGTCGAACCGGACCGACGAGGACGAGGCGTCGAGCGGTTCGACCCGCAGGCCCGGCAACTCGAGCGCGTCGAGGGTGAAATTGTGGTACGACAGGCCCACTTGAAAGAGGGGATGGCGCGCCGGCGACCGAACCGGGTCGAGCACCTCCACGAGCCGCTCGAACGGGACGTCGGCGTGGTCGAAGGCCGCGATGTCCACCCGGCGCGCCTGGTCGAGCAGTTCGGTGAAGGACGCGCCGAGGTCGACGTCGGTACGCAGGGCGAGCATGTTGACGAACATGCCCACGAGGTCGTCGAGCTCGGGTGCCGATCGACCCGCGACGGGCGTCCCGATCACCACGTCGTGGGTGTTCGACAGTCGCGCCAGCAGCGCCGCGAGCGCGGCGTGGACGACCATGAACGGCGTCGTCCCGGTGCGGCGTGCCAGCGCGGTGATCGACTCGTAGGTGTCGCCGTCGAGTTCGGTGCGCACGGTGCCGCCACCCGAGCCGAGGATGGCGGGGCGGACGTGGTCGGTGGCGAGGTCGAGGTGGTCGGGGATACCGGCGAGCGCTTCGGTCCAGTACGCCAGTTGCCGGCCGGCGACGGACCCGGGATCGTCGTCGCTGCCGAGGACCTCGCGCTGCCACAGCGTGTAGTCGGCGTACTGCACCGGCAGCGGCGTCCACGCCGGCGGACGGCCTTCGGCTCGGGCGGTGTACGCGGTCACGAGATCGCGCACGAGCGGCGCGAGCGACGTGCCGTCACCGGCGATGTGGTGCATCACGAGCATGAGCACGTGGTCGTCGGTTCCGGTCTCGAACAGGTGCGCGCGGACCGGCACCTCCGCGGTCACGTCGAAACCACGTCCGGCGACGGTCGCGAGCCGCTCGACCAGTGCCTCTGCCGGAACCTGCTCCACCGGCACGTCGACCGTGACCCTCCCGGGTTCGAGGATGCGCTGTTCCCCGGTACCGTCGACCTCCGGGTAGACCGTGCGCAGCGTCTCGTGACGTTCGACGATGTCGGCGAACGCCGTACGCATCGCGTCGATGTCGAGGGTGCCCGCGAGCCGGACCGCCAGCGGAATGTTGTAGACGGCGGACTCGGGATCGAGGCGGTTGAGGAACCACATGCGCTGCTGAGCGTAGGACAGGGGCAGGCGTGCGGGTCTGAGCCGTGCGACGAGCGGCACCGTTCCGCCGGACGAGGTGGCGTCGAGGCGGCACGCGAGTCCCGCGACGGTCGGTTCCTCGAACAGCGCCGCGGCACCGACCGTGACTCCGAGCCGTGTCCGGAGACGACCGGTGACGGAGGTCGCGAGCAGCGAGTTGCCGCCGAGATCGAAGAAGTTGTCGTCGAGCCCGACCCGGTCCACCCCGAGCACGTCGGCGAACACCTCGGCGATCGCCCGTTCCGATACCGTCGCGGGGGAACGGAACTCGGTGGCCGTGATCCCGGGTTCCGGCAGGGCGGCGCGGTCGACCTTGCCGGACGGGGTGAGGGGAATCCGGTCGAGGACGACGACCGCTGCGGGAACCATGTACGCCGGAAGCAGGTCTGCGACGTGGCGGGTGAGGACATCCGCATCGAGCGCCGCACCGGCACGGTGCACGTACGCCACGAGGCGTGTCTCCCCGGCAGGTGTCGGACGGCCGAGGGTGACGGCGAAATCCACTCCGGGGAAGGACGACAGCGCCGCGTCGATCTCCCCGAGTTCGATGCGGAAACCGCGCACCTTCACCTGGAAGTCGTTGCGGCCCACGTAGACGATGCCCGCATCGGCGCTTTCGGGTCCACGGACGACGTCACCGGTGCGGTACATCCGTGTGCCTCCGGCAGCCGCGACGAATCGTGTCGCCGTCAATCCGGGACGTCCGTGATAGCCGCGGGCCACGCCCGGACCCGAGACGTACAGTTCTCCCACGACACCTGCGGGAACCGGATGCAGACGCGAGTCCAGCACGGACTCCGACACGTTGCGGATCGGGGGCCCGATCGTCACCCGGTCGCCGGGAGCGAGTTCGTCCGAGATGTTCGACATGATCGTCGTCTCGGTGGGGCCGTAGCCGTTGAAGAATCGGCGTCCGGGAGCCCATCGCGTCACCAGTTCGGGCGGGCATGCCTCACCACCGACGACGACCGTGTTCAGCACGCCGAGCCCGGACGGGTCCACCGAGGACAACGCGGCCGGAGTGACGAAGGCGTGGGTGACCCCGTGTTGCAGAACGAATTCTGCGAATTCGCCACCGCCGAAGACCGAGCGCGGCGTCACGACCATGGTCGACGACGCCCCGACCGCCAGGAGCAGTTCGAGTACGGAAGCGTCGAAACTCGGCGATGCGAAGTGCAGGGTGCGCGAATCGGCCGTCAGGCCGTAGCGTTCGACCTGCTCCGCACAGAAGTTCGCGAGACCTGTATGGGTGACGACCACACCCTTGGGCCGTCCGGTCGAACCGGACGTGTAGATGACGTAGGCGGCGTTGTCCGGTCGCAGCGGACCGCGTCGCTCGTCGAAGCCCACCGGGGTCGAGGCCAGCGCCTCCGCTTCGGACGACACGTCCGGTGCATCGATCCGCAGCCACTCGACGGTCTCCGGCAACGAGGAAGCGGTGTCCGAAAGGGTCAGTCCGGTAACAGCGCCGGAGTCGACCACCATGTGCTCGACCCGATCGGGCGGGTATGTGGGGTCGACGGGAACGAAGGCCGCGCCCGTCTTGGCGACGGCCCAGGTGGCGACCACCGATTCCGGCGACCGGACGAAAGCCAGCGCCACGACGTCCTCGGGGCCGATACCACGGCCGATCAGCAGTCGCGCCAGACGTGACGAAGCGGCGTCGAGTTCCGCGTAGGTCGTCGATCCCGATTCGGAGAGCATCGCGATACCGGAAGGATCGCGCTCGACCGCCGCGGCCAGCAGATGCGGGAGAAGCGCGGTCGCGCGACGGCGGCGTAGACGGTGATTCCACCGGCGAGAACCGCGCTGTCGGTGAGCGTCTGCGGACACCGCCGGACTCGATTCCGGCCCGATTGCACTGGTGGTCATGCCCTCCCCGATCTCGCCGGGGGTACGCAGAACCAGACGTCGCGAGAGTTCGCGGCGCCCATCGATCGAGCATCTGTGTGGACTGGTCCCCGACTACCGGTCCACATCTGCCGATCGTGATCGAGTCTGGCACAGGCCGGGCTAGGGCTCCACTCGAACGGACGGACCGACTCCGCCTCCCCGGTTGCCCGACTGGGCAATTCGGACATTCTCACCGCTGGTGAACTTCGCCAGGATCGGCCCGATCTCACGGCATCCTTCATCGGAGGTGATGCCCCAGTGATCGACGTCCACGATGTGCCGCACCACGCGACCGGTGACGAACGGATCCCATTCCCGAAGCGAAGGCTGTTCCCGGCGGGAGGATTTCCCGGCCTCGACGAACAACATGTTCCCGTCGAACAGGCCCGGTGTGTGACCTTCGAGCACCTCGAAGGAGTGGGTTATGCCGCGCAGAATCCCGTCGAGGGGAAGCGACCCGAGCGCCGGCCCGTTGTCGTCCGCCGGGTTGTTTGTGAAACGAAACACACCCGCGGGTGGTGTGTCGCCACCCTGCCCGGCCCCGATCAGGCCTGCCATCGCGACCTCCGCCGGATCGACCCGATCGGTCAGGACGATCCGTACGTGCGCGTCGAGGAGGGTCAGCGACGAGACGATCGAGCCCGCGCGCTGCAACCGGACCGCCATCTCGTGAGCGATGACGCCACCCATCGACCAACCGACGAGGTGATACGGACCGGCGGGCCGGACTTCACGAACGGCCTCGACGTAGACGGCGGCCCATTCCTCGATGGTCCCGGGTAACGGCGCGTCACCCGACAGTGCCGGTGACTGCAGTCCGTAGACCGGGCGTCCGTCCTCCACGTACTCGGCCAGCCCGGCGAAACTCCACGCCAGGCCTACGACGGGATGCACGAAGAACACCGGTGGACCATCGGCATCCGGTGTGCGCAGCGGTAGCACGATGTCGAAAGCTGCCCTGCGTCCGTCCTCGCCGGTAGGGTCGGTGCGATCGATCCGTTCCGCGAGATCGGCGACCACAGGACTGTCGAAGATCCACTCGACCGGCACGGTGTGCCCCACCGCAGCCGCCAACTCGCCGTGGACGGCGATCGCGAGCAACGACGTGCCGCCGAGTGCGAAGAAGTCGTCGTCACGTCCCACTCGCTCGATCCGGAGCGTGCGAGCGAATGCCGACGCGACAGTTGCTTCGGTGTCCGTCCGTGGCGGACGGTACCGAGCGGCTTCGGCCCGCAGAACGGGAAGAGCATTGCGGTCGAGTTTTCCGGTGGTCCCTCGGGGCAGTCGGTCGAGCAGGCCGATCGCGGTCGGAATCATGTATCCCGGCAGCCGCTCGGTGAGGGCAGGTCGTAGCGCTTCCACGTCGAGGTCGGTGTCGTCGTCCGCCACGACGAAGGCCACCAGCCCGTCTCCCCGGTCCGCATCTTTCTGCACCGCCGCAGCGGCGGTGATCACCCCCGGGCACGAACGCAGCGCATCCTCGATCTCGGCCAGTTCGACCCGGAAACCGCGGATCTTCACCTGCTGGTCCCGACGTCCCACATACTCGAGTTCGGTGCCGGCCGATGTCTCCACCCACCGCACCAGATCACCGGTGCGGTACAACCGTCCGTCGCCGAACGGGTCCGCGACGAACCGAGCGGCGGTCTCTGCCGTACGGCCGAGGTATCCGCGCGCAAGCTGCACCCCACCCAGATACAACTCGCCCACGACCCCCACCGGAACCGGGTTCAGGCGCCCATCGAGCACGCGCACGGTCGTGTTCCATGCGGGCACACCGATCGGAACGACATGCAGGTCGTCCTCCCGCACCTCGTGGGCAGTGACCGAGACGGTCGCCTCGGTGGGACCGTAGAGATTCGTCAGCACGGCATCCGAGCACTTCCGGAATCCCTCGGCCGAGGCGGGCGACAGCGCTTCCCCGATGGACAGCACCCGGCGCAACGAGGCGGGATATCCGCCGGTCGCTGCCGCGGTGAGCATATCGAGCATGGTCGGTACGGAGTGGAAGGTGGTGACCTCCTCCCGGTCCATCAAGGCCAGCATCGCCGCAGGATCGAGATACCGTCCGGGCGGCGGAACGACCAGGCATCCCCCGGAAGTGAGCGCACCCCAGAACTCCCACACCGACAGGTCGAAGGTCGGCGGTGTGTGCAGCACTGCCACTTCACGGTGGTCCGCTCCGAACCGGGAACGGATCCATTCCAGCTGGTTCACCACCGCCCGGTGCGGGACGACCACTCCCTTCGGTGTTCCCGTGGAGCCCGAGGTGAACAGCACGTAGGCCGCATTGTCGGGTGACAGCGGCGAAGTCCGGTCCGCATCGGTGAGATCGTCCGCCGGCAACTCTTCCCACGCCGGGTCGTCGATGTCGAACAGAACCGCGTCACGGGTATCGACCGTGCGGGTTGCGCCGGTCGTCTTCGACGAACGGAGAACGAGCGCGGGACGGGCGGTGTCCACGATCTGTTCGATCCGGCCGGACGGCAGAGAAGGATCGAGGGGCACGTAGGCGCCGCCGGCCGTCGAGACGGCGAACATCGCGACGACGAGCTCGAGAGAGTTCGGCATCAGAAGTCCCACCCGGGTCTCGGGTCCGACACCTGCTGCGACGAGTGCGCGTGCCGTACGGTTCACCCGCGCAGCGAATTCCCGGTACGACGCTCGTCCGCCGGGGTGGACCACCGCGGTGGCCTCCCGGACACGGGATACGTTTCTGCGGAAGAGCTCCGGTAGCGTCTGCGCGTCGGCCGGGTGTCGCCGGCCGCCCGAGATGTGCAGGAGGCGGGTGCGTTGCGCGGGGTCGAGCATCTGTGCGTCGCCCACCGGCCGCGTGGGGTCGGTCACGAGGTCGCGAACCAGGCGCACGAACATGTCCGCGAGTGCCTGCGCGGTGGACTCCTCGAAGAGATCTGTCGCGTA
This sequence comes from Rhodococcus sp. IEGM1339, assembly GCF_050321925.1. Classification (NCBI taxonomy): domain Bacteria; kingdom Bacillati; phylum Actinomycetota; class Actinomycetes; order Mycobacteriales; family Nocardiaceae; genus Rhodococcus; species Rhodococcus sp. IEGM1339. The sequence continues at coordinate 107,441 of NZ_JBNQFT010000011.1, read as the reverse complement.
GGTGAGCACACCGGCCAACCCGTCCACCACGCCCTCGCCGTCGTAGCGTTCGGCGAGGATCAGGTGCAGATCGAATTGGGAGACGTTCCTTTCCGCTGCGAGACTTTCGGCCTCGAGACCCGGTAGGTCGAGATACGCGCGCGACAGGTTCTGGAAGGACAATCCGACCTGGAACAACGGGTGGTGCGCGAGAGACCGCACCGGATCGAGCACCTCGACGAGACGCTCGAACGGCACGTCGGCGTGCGCGAACGCGGCGAGGTCCGCCTTCCGGACCCGGGAGAGCAGAGTGGAGAACGACTCCGCGAGATCTACCTCGGCCCGGAAGACGATGGTGTTGACGAACATTCCGACGAGGTCGTCCAGTGCCGGGTCGTTCCGTCCCGCGACGGGAGTGCCGACCACGATGTCGCGCATGCCGGACATCCGGGAGAGCAGCACCGCGAACGCCGCGTGAACCACCATGAACGGCGTGGCGCCGTGATCCTGCGCAAGTGCCCGGAGCGCCGTGTGGACCTCCGTACCGATCGAGACATCCACGCTTGCACCACGATACGACTGCACCTTCGGCCGCGGGTGATCGGCGGGAAGGTCGATCCGGTCGGGGATTCCGTCGAGGGCGCGACGCCAGAAATCCATCTGTCGGGAGGACATCGAGCCGGGATCGGACTCGTCGCCGAGGATCTCGCGCTGCCAGAGTGTGTAGTCCGCGTACTGCACGGACAATTCGGGGAGCCGCGGTTCCGAACCGGAGAGTCGGGCGACGTAGCAAGCCGCAAGATCCCGGGTCAGCGGCCCCATCGAGTAGCCGTCGGCGGAGATGTGGTGCACCACGACGACGAGCACGTGCTCCTCCGGCGCCGTCCGGAGGAGTTCGACGAGGAACGGGACCTCACGTGTGACATCGAATCGAGTGCAGACGACTCGTTCGATCCTGCCGGCCAGCGCATCCGGCGAGATGTCGACCGGGACGAGCACGGACCGCACCGAGTCCGCACCGAGAATGTGCTGTACGGGACGGCCGTCGACCTCCGGGTAGACCGTCCGCAACGACTCGTGCCTGGCCACGACGTCATCGATCGCACGGCCGAGCGCGTCTGCGTCGAGCGCTCCGGTGAACCGGACGACGACCGGAATGTTATAGGCCGCAGACGAATCGACACGGTTGAGGAACCACATGCGTTGCTGCGCCAACGACAACGGCACCCGCTCCGGACGCTCCCGCACCGCCAACACCACAGTCCCGGCACCGGCACCGGCACCGGCGGTGTCGATATCGACACGGGCCGCCAACTCTTGCACCGACGACGTCTCGAACACCACCGGCACCGCCACCCGATACCCCAAACGCGCCGACAACCGCGCCACCAACCGCGTCGCCGCCAACGAATTACCCCCCAGATCGACGAACGAATCATCCAACCCGACCCGCTCGACCCCCAGAACCTGCGCGACCTCCTCGGCCACCGCGATCTCCACTGGTGTCCGCGGCGCCCGATACTCGGCCACCTCGAACACCGGCGCCGGCAACGCCGCCCGATCGACCTTCCCCACCGGCGTCAGCGGCACCTCGTCGAGCACCGTCACCGACGACGGCACCATATAACCGGGCAACACCTCCCCCACCGACGCGCGCACCTGCGCCGGATCGAGCACCGCCCCCGCCTCGGGCACCACATACGACACCAACGCCGACTCCCCCGACGCCAACGCCGCCCCCACCGTCACCGCGAAACCGACCCCCGGCACCGACGACAACACCGCATCGATCTCCCCCAACTCGATCCGGAACCCCCGAATCTTGACCTGGAAATCACTGCGCCCCACATACTCGAACACCCCATCGCCGCCCCGACGCACCAGATCCCCCGTCCGGTACATCCGACCACCCGGAGTGAACGGATCGGCCACGAACCGCGCCGCGGTCAACCCGAACCGACCGTGATAACCCCGCGCCACCTGCGCCCCGGCCACATACAACTCACCGACCACACCCTCGGGCACCGGACGCAACCGCTCATCGAGCACGAACGCCCCCACCCCCGCGATCGCCGACCCGATCACCACCGGCGCATCGGGCACCAACTCCGCCGACGAGGTCGCCAGAATCGTCGTCTCCGTCGGACCATAGGCATTGAAGAACCGCCGCCGACCCGGCACCGACCACCGCCGCACCAGATCCGGGGTGAACGACTCACCCGCCACGACCACCACACGCAGAGCATCCAACCCGGCAGGATCCATCGACCCCAACGCACCCGGCGTCATGAACACATGCGACACCGACTGCGACGCAATCACATCCGCCAGATCCGGACCACCACCAACCCCCGCCGGCGCCACCACCACCGTCGCCCCCGCCGAGAACCCCACCCCCAACTCGAGCAACGACACATCGAAACTCGGCGAACACACATGCAACACCCGCGACGAGCCATCGACCCCGAAATGCTCACGCTCGGCCGCAATCACCCCACCGACACCGGCATGCGAGACCACCACACCCTTCGGCCGCCCCGTCGACCCCGAGGTATAAATCATCCACGCCGCATCCGACGGCTCGAGCGAACGCACCCGATCCGCATACGAGACCGGCCGCGACGACAACCCCCGCACCTGCGCGGCCACCGACACCTCGTCGACCACCACCACCGGCACCGACCCCGCCGACCCGGCCACCACCTGCGCCACCGACGCCACCGTCAACGCCAACACCGCACCCGAATCGGCCACCATGAACTGCACCCGCTCGGCCGGATAACCCGGATCCACCGGCACGAACGTCGCCCCCGACTTCGCCACCGCCCACAACACCACCACCGACTCGAGCGACCGCGGCACCGCCACCACCACCGCATCCCCCGGCCCCACCCCACGACCGATCAACCACCGCGCCCACCGCGACGACACCGCATCGAGCTCCCGATACGACAACGACCGAGAACCCTCCACCACCGCCACCGCATCACCGGCCGACTCCACCGCCGACACCAACAACTGCGGCAACAACACACCACGACGACCACGCCCACGCCGCTCCGGGCGGGGTCCGCCGGACCGGCGACCACTCCGCGACTGTGTCGCGGCTCCTCCGAACCTGTCGATTCCTCGTTCGGACCCCGCCTCGGCCACGTGACAACTCCTCCCGTCGGAGCACCCCGACGGCCCCGGTCACGGTAAAGTTACCGTTCGGTCACGTGTCCTGCACTCCCGACGGGGAGGGCCGTCGGGCGCTCGTGTTCGTCACAGATCACAATCCGTCCCGAGTGTCACCCCGAGAAGTCGATCATGAACCGGACGACCACGGGTGAGTTCTCGCGCAGATGGTGGCGTCGACCGATTCGGAAGCCGCCGTCCCGATCCCGTCCGTGACCGAGACGAACTCGAGATCCGCACAGCCGACGAGGTCGGCCACCGCATCACCGGGAACGAATGCGTGTGTCACCCATTCCTCTTCCGCAGCACGGGCGAGATCGTCACGGTTTTCGGGAACGATCACGACAGCACCGGCCAGTGCGGCAGCGAGCACCGCATATACCGACCAGGGGTCTGCCGCCCGCCCTGACACCAGGATCCGAGCATCGTAGGTGAGACCGAACTCGGTGTGATCGCGGCGAAGAGCAGCCACCGCACGTCCCTGAGTGAGGTCGCCCTGCGGCAGCCTCAGCGCAGGGTCCCCGGCACGGAGGACGGACGTGCGCTCGGTGTAGGCGATGGGGCGCTCCGATTGCACCGACACCCTCGACACCAGTTCCGGGTCGTCCATCGGAAGCAGAACCGCCGAGCCGTCGGCGGTGCGCTGTGAGGTCGTGAGAATCCAACGAGCCTCGGAGGACGTCCCCACCGCGATCGCGGCCCCCGCCTTCACGGTTGCCCAGATCGCGGTCACCAGGTCGATTCCGGCGGGGACATCAACGGCGACGGTCTCGCCCGGACCCGCACCGAGCGAGATCAGATGCCGCGCCCACCGAGAGGATCGTTTCTCGACCTCCGCGAAGGTCGACTCGGTCTCGCCGAACACGACGGCAGGAGCGTCCGGATCCGATTCGACCACAACGCGCAGTTCCTGGGCGATCGTCGTATCGGGGACCTGCGAAGACGACTCCGGCACGGCGCGAGGGGCACCGGTGACCACCGCGACCTCGTCAGCGGTCCGGATATCGATGTCCCCGACCACCGCGGCGGGATCGGCGGCCACCGCGTCGAGCACCGCCACGAATCGACGCGCGTAGGCCTCCGCGGTGTCCGCGTCGAACAGATCGGTCGCGTAGGTGAAGGCAACGGCCATCCCACCCGGCCCGCTCGCGGAGTCCTCCCGAGGCTCCACCGTGACCTGCAGATCGAACTTGGCGGAGAGCTCTCCCGTGTCGAGCGCTTCGACGGTCAGCTCCGGCAGTTCCATACGCACGGGGTCGAGGTTCTGGAAGGACAGCACCGTCTGGAAGACCGGATGCCGGGAGCTCGAACGAGCGATCCCCAGTTCGTCCACGACACGCTCGAACGGCACGTCCGCATTCGCGAAGGCTTCGAGGTCGCCGGCTCGGACCGTGTCGAGCAGGGCGTCGAACGCCGTGGCCGGGTCGACGTCGCTGCGCAGTGCCAGCGTGTTGACGAACATGCCGACCACGTCGTCGAGTGCCCGAGCACCGCGCCCGGCCACTGCCGTCCCGATCACGACGTCGCGCGAACTGCTCAGTCTCGACAGCAACACCGCGAGAGCGGCATGCACCACCATGAACAGCGAGGCACGATGTTCCGAGGCGAGAATGTCGAGGCGAGCACGGGTATCCGCGGACACATCGATCATGGTCGTGGCACCGCGGGTGCTGGTTTGTGCGGGTCGCGGCCGGTCGGCGGGAAGGTCCAGCAGGTCCGGCACCCCTGCCAGGCGTTCACGCCAGTAGTCGAGCTGCTTCCCCGCAGGCGATGCCGGATCGTCGGCGTCCCCGAACACGTCCTGCTGCCACAGCGCGAAGTCCGCATACTGCACCTCGAGCGGAGGGAGCTCGACGGAGCTGCCGGAGATGCGCCCGATGTACGCCGACACGAGGTCGCGGGCGAGCGGTGCGAGCGACGCACCGTCCGCCGAGATGTGGTGCACGACGAGCACGAGGACGTGGTCGTCCGGCGTGAGCGAGACCAACCGGCCCCGCACGGGTACGTCTGTGGATACATCGAAGCCCTGCGACGCGACCTCCACGACCGCCTCGAACGCCTCTCCCTCGGTACCCGCGGTGACGACCGTCAGTTCCTCGACCGCGTCGACGGACCGGATCCGCTGGTACGGACCGTGATCGTCGTACGGGTAGACGGTACGCAGTGTCTCGTGGCGCTCGACCACATCGCGCACGGAAGCTGCGAGTGCCTCGGTGTCGAGGCTTCCGCGCAGCCGAATCGCCAGGGGGATGTTGTAGGTGGACGAACCGGGGTCGAGCTGATTGAGCACCCACATCCGCTGCTGTGCGAGCGAGAGCGGGATGCGATCGGGACGCGGCCGTGCGACGAGCTCCGGCACCGCGCGATCGGAACTGCCGCCATCGACGCGCGCCGCCAGACCCGCGACGGTGGGAGCTTCGAACAGTTCCCGGATGGCCAGGCTCGCTCCGGTCGCCTCGTTGATGCGGGCGACGACCCGTGTCGCGACGAGGGAGTTGCCGCCGAGGTCGAAGAACGAGTCGTCGGCACCGACGCGTTCGATACCCAGCACCTCGGCCCAGACCTGCGCGACGATCCGTTCCGATTCGGTGGCCGGTTCGCGGAAACGATCGGCGTCGATGTCGATGCGGGGCACGGGGAGAGCGCGCCGGTCGAGCTTGCCGTTCACCGTGAGCGGCAGTTCGTCGAGCACGGTCACCACATCGGGAACCATGTACCCCGTGAGAAATTCGGATGCGTGCGCGCGCACCGCGGCCGGATCGACGGTTTCACCGGTGCGGGCGACGACGTAACCGACGAGACGTTCGCCGAGTCCGTCGTCCCGGACCATCGCGACCGCCTGTGCGACACCCGGAGCCTGCAGTAGCTGCGACTCGATCTCGCCCAGTTCGATACGGAAGCCGCGGAGCTGGACCTGGGAGTCGCTGCGGCCCGCGTATTCGAGGATGCCTTCGCCGTTCCACCGCGCGATGTCGCCGGTGCGGTAGAGACGACCGCGACCGAAGGGGTTCGCGACGAAACGCGCGACCGTCAGGTCGGGGCGTCCGAGATATCCGCGGGAGAGCTGGTCGCCGGAAATGTACAGCTCCCCCGGCACGCCGGCGGGCACGGGATGCAGACGCCGGTCGAGGACGTAGGCGTCCAATCCGGGAAGCGAGCGTCCGATCGCGCTGGCGGCACCGGCCTTCGCGAGGGCGCGGTCGATGCGCTGGTACGACACGTGCACCGTGGTCTCGGTGATGCCGTACATGTTCACCAGTTGTGGGCCGGCGGGGTGACGATCGAACCAGCCCGCGAGCCGGGCCGGGTCGAGTGCCTCGCCGCCGAAGACGACGTAGCGCAGCGCGAGCGGTGCCGTGTCGGCCGCGAGAGTGCGATCGGCCTCGTCGAACTGGTAGAACGCCGACGGCGTCTGGTTGAGCACCGTGACGCCCTCGCGCCGCACGAGCTGCGCGAACAGCTCGGGTGACCGGGAGGTGAGGTAGTCGACGACGACGAGCCGGCCCCCGTACAGCAGCGGTCCCCACAGTTCCCACACCGAGAAGTCGAAGGCGTAGGAGTGGAACAGCGTCCACACGTCGTCCGGGCCGAAGCCGAAGCGGGGCTCGGCGTTGGCGAAGAGGGTCAGCACGTTCCGGTGCGTGACGGCGACACCCTTGGGGCGGCCGGTCGAACCGGAGGTGAAGATGACGTACGCGAGATCGTCCGGTTGCGGCGATGCGATCCGGTCGGCGTCGGTGAGCGGATCGGCCGAGACCGAGTCGTCGTTCTGTGCGTCGGCGACATCGAGCATCTCGATTCCGCTGCCGCGCAACGCCTCCGCTCCGGGCTCGTCTCCGAGTGCATCGGAGGTGAGGATCACGCGGGGCCGCGCCTGGTCGAGGATGTACCGCACACGGTCCTGCGGGTGAGCGGTGTCGATCGGCAGGTAGGCGCCGCCGGAGAGCACGACCGCGGTGAGGGCGACCACGAGGTCCTCGGTCCGCGGCAGGGCCACCGCGACGAGAGTTCCCGGTCCGACGCCGGCGCCGACGAGCCGGCGTGCGATCCGATTCGCGCGGGCACCGAGCTCGGCGTACGTGAGGGTCGTCTCGCCGTGGGTCACCGCGGCATTCGCGGCGTGGGCGCACACGGCTGCGTCGAAACGTGCAGCCAGCGTGGCCGGTTCGACGACCGGGACGGATTCGCCGAGCGTGTTCCACTCGGTGAGGATGCGGTCGAGTTCGTCGTCGGTGACGAGCGGCACGTCGCCGACCGCGATGCGCGGATCGGTGGTGACCGCCTGGAGGATCCGCGAGAACCGTTCTGCGACAGCGGCGACGGTCTGCTGATCGAACAGTTCGGTGGCGTAGTTGAACTCCACCACGAGACCGGAGGGATCGCCGGCGGCGTCGACGACATCCGCGACGGTGACCTGCAGGTCGAACTTGGCGACCTGCGCGTCGAAGTCGATACCGGAGACGGTGAGCTCGGGCAGTTCCAGCTGCGAGACCGGCATGTTCTGGAAGGTGAGCATGACCTGGAAGAGCGGATGACGTGCCTGCGAACGAGGCGGATCGAGCACCTCGACGAGCCGCTCGAACGGCACGTCGGCGTGCGTGAACGCCTCGAGGTCGGCCGTGCGCACCGAGTCGAGGAAGTCGCCGAAGGACGCCCCGGACTCGACTGGTGTACGCAGCACCAGGGTGTTGACGAACATGCCCACCAGGTCGTCGAGCGCGGCGTCGCCGCGGCCGGCGACGGGGGTACCGATCGTGATGTCGTCGTTGCCGCCGAGCCGCGCCAGAAGTACAGCGAGCGCGGCGTGGACGACCATGAATTCCGTTGCGCCGCTGCGGCGGGCCAGATCGGCGATCGCTGCGCGGACGCGCTCGTCGAGGGTGAGCCGGTGTGAGGCACCCCGATAGCTCGCGACGGCCGGCCGGGGACGATCGGACGGCAGCGTCGACTCTTCCGGCAGATCCGCGAGGGTCCGCTTCCAGAAATCGGTCTCCCGCGCCATGAGCGACTCGGGGTCGGACTCGTCTCCGAGGATCTCGCGCTGCCAGAGTGTGTAGTCCGCGTACTGCACCTCGAGCGGTGCCCATCCGGGTTCCCCGCCCGCGACACGCGCGGCGTAGGCCGTCACCACGTCGCGGGTCAGCGGTCCCATCGAGTAGCCGTCGGCGGAGATGTGGTGCACCACGACGACGAGCACGTGCTCGTCCGGGGCCACGGAGAACAGGCGCACTCGGATCGGAACCTGTTGCGTCACATCGAAGCCGGTGGTGACCGCTTCGGCGACCCTGGCCGGGACCTCGTCGGCGTCGACGATCTCGGGGCGGACCTCGACGACCGCGTCCGCGGCGGGCAGCACCTGCTGGTAGCCGACACCGTCGATCTCGGGGTAGACGGTGCGAAGCGATTCGTGGCGTTTCACCACGTCGGAGACCGCCGCCTGCAACGCGTTGGTGTCCAGTCGTCCCGAAAGGCGAATGGCCACAGGGATGTTGTTCACGGCGGAGTGCGGTTCGAGCCGGTTGAGGAACCACATGCGTTGCTGCGCCAACGACAACGGCACCCGCTCCGGACGCTCCCGCACCGCCAACACCACAGTCCCGGCACCGGCACCGGCACCGGCGGTGTCGATATCGACACGGGCCGCCAACTCTTGCACCGACGACGTCTCGAACACCACCGGCACCGCCACCCGATACCCCAAACGCGCCGACAACCGCGCCACCAACCGCGTCGCCGCCAACGAATTACCCCCCAGATCGACGAACGAATCATCCAACCCGACCCGCTCGACCCCCAGAACCTGCGCGACCTCCTCGGCCACCGCGATCTCCACTGGTGTCCGCGGCGCCCGATACTCGGCCACCTCGAACACCGGCGCCGGCAACGCCGCCCGATCGACCTTCCCCACCGGCGTCAGCGGCACCTCGTCGAGCACCGTCACCGACGACGGCACCATATAACCGGGCAACACCTCCCCCACCGACGCGCGCACCTGCGCCGGATCGAGCACCGCCCCCGCCTCGGGCACCACATACGACACCAACGCCGACTCCCCCGACGCCAACGCCGCCCCCACCGTCACCGCGAAACCGACCCCCGGCACCGACGACAACACCGCATCGATCTCCCCCAACTCGATCCGGAACCCCCGAATCTTGACCTGGAAATCACTGCGCCCCACATACTCGAACACCCCATCGCCGCCCCGACGCACCAGATCCCCCGTCCGGTACATCCGACCACCCGGAGTGAACGGATCGGCCACGAACCGCGCCGCGGTCAACCCGAACCGACCGTGATAACCCCGCGCCACCTGCGCCCCGGCCACATACAACTCACCGACCACACCCTCGGGCACCGGACGCAACCGCTCATCGAGCACGAACGCCCCCACCCCCGCGATCGCCGACCCGATCACCACCGGCGCATCGGGCACCAACTCCGCCGACGAGGTCGCCAGAATCGTCGTCTCCGTCGGACCATAGGCATTGAAGAACCGCCGCCGACCCGGCACCGACCACCGCCGCACCAGATCCGGGGTGAACGACTCACCCGCCACGACCACCACACGCAGAGCATCCAACCCGGCAGGATCCATCGACCCCAACGCACCCGGCGTCATGAACACATGCGACACCGACTGCGACGCAATCACATCCGCCAGATCCGGACCACCACCAACCCCCGCCGGCGCCACCACCACCGTCGCCCCCGCCGAGAACCCCACCCCCAACTCGAGCAACGACACATCGAAACTCGGCGAACACACATGCAACACCCGCGACGAGCCATCGACCCCGAAATGCTCACGCTCGGCCGCAATCACCCCACCGACACCGGCATGCGAGACCACCACACCCTTCGGCCGCCCCGTCGACCCCGAGGTATAAATCATCCACGCCGCATCCGACGGCTCGAGCGAACGCACCCGATCCGCATACGAGACCGGCCGCGACGACAACCCCCGCACCTGCGCGGCCACCGACACCTCGTCGACCACCACCACCGGCACCGACCCCGCCGACCCGGCCACCACCTGCGCCACCGACGCCACCGTCAACGCCAACACCGCACCCGAATCGGCCACCATGAACTGCACCCGCTCGGCCGGATAACCCGGATCCACCGGCACGAACGTCGCCCCCGACTTCGCCACCGCCCACAACACCACCACCGACTCGAGCGACCGCGGCACCGCCACCACCACCGCATCCCCCGGCCCCACCCCACGACCGATCAACCACCGCGCCCACCGCGACGACACCGCATCGAGCTCCCGATACGACAACGACCGAGAACCCTCCACCACCGCCACCGCATCACCGGCCGACTCCACCGCCGACACCAACAACTGCGGCAACAACACACCACGACGACCACGCCCACGCCGCTCCGGGCGGGCAGCACGCTCGGAACGCGCGGCACGCTCGGGGCGGGGAGCACGTTCGGGGCGGGGAGCACGTTCGGGACGCGACGCCCGGGCACGAGCGCGATCGGCCGGAGATACGTGCGAGTCCGCGTCACTCGATCGCGATGCGTTTACCGGAGTGGCTCCGTCCGCGCTGCCGTCGTGTCGTGAACGCATGAAAAAGCCCACACCCTTCGCTTTCGATACCAGTGGTCGCGCCTGCGAACCGAGCAAGCATAGTCATCCACCCGAATCGCGTGACCTTACTCGACAGTAACCTCTCTGGTTCATCTCCCGAGTCGCCCTCGACGTTACCGGGCGGTACCTCCGGGGTCCCACCTCGCGCATCGGCGGGGCCGTCCGAGGACGGCCCCACCTGCGGTCAGTCCGGATCGGAGAGCCGGTGCACCCGGTGCGCCGCGCCCCATTCGTCGAGCAGATCCTGGGGCGCCTCGTCGACCACGACGACCACCGCGAGATCCTCGAGACTGCCCGGCTCGAGCGTGCGCAGCGAGGCTTCCGGCAGGTGGACGTGCGTGACCCACTCGTTGTAGAGCACACCGTCCAGGGAGGCCCCCGACACCGTCTTCTCGGGTACGACCACGACGACCGCACCCGTCGCGGTCACGGCCAGCGGCTCGAGGGCCACCGATTCGACGTCGACGCTGCCCAGGGCTGCGCTCCGCGACTCGTAGGTCAGCTCGTACCTCTCGCGCAGCTCGTCGATCCGCTCGAGAAGTTCGGCGTTCGTGAACGTCCGCGACCCGATGACCGCCGCCGCGTCCGACGGTTCCACCGGGCGCAGCCGGTCCGAGTACGTCACGGGAGCGGCCGAGAGAGCCGACAGGTCCGTCTGCACCTTCTCGTCGTCCACGACGATCCAGTCGCCCGACAGGGATCCTGCCGCCTTCGAGAGGGTCAGACCCACCGCGGCTCCCGCCGGCAGCTCTTCGCCGTGGCGAGCCGGGTCGACCATCACCAGTGCCGAGCCGGTCTTGGCCACCGCCCACTGCGCGACCACCGAGTCCACCGATCGTGGCATCGAGACGGCGACAGCATCGCCTGTTCCCAGCCCGCGATCGATGAGCATGCGGGCCAGGCGGGAAGACCGTTCGTCGAGTTCGCGGTACGAGATCTCCACACCCTGCCCGTCGGCCTCGGGTTCGGCGGGCACGGCGAGTGCGGGCGCCGAGGGGTCCATTTCGACCACCTCCGCGAGCACAGTGGCGAGGGTGCCCGCTCCCGTACCGCCCACAACCGCGGAGGGCCCGGATTCGGCCACGATGCGCGCGAGTTCGTCGGCCTCGACGAGTTCGATATCGGCGACCGCCGTGTCGGAATCCTCGACGAACGCCTCCAGCACACGCACGAATCGTCGGGAGAGGTGAACGACCTCGGCCTCGTCGAAGAACCGCTCCAGGTACTTGAAGGTCAGTTCGATCTCGCTGTCGGCAACGGTGAGCAGCGTTATCGGGTAATGCGTGGCGTCCTTCACTCCGACGCCCGTGATCGTCATGCCGTCGATCGAGCCCGCAGCGTCGGACAACGCGTCCCGATCGATCGGGTACGACTCGAACACCAGCAGGGAGTCGAATCCGATCGGCGTTCCGATGCGCTGTTCGATGTCGGACAGGCCGACATAGTGGTGATCGAGCAACCCCGCCTGCTCCGCCTGCAGACGTCGGAGCATCTGCGACACGGATTCGTGCCGGTTCGTCCTTACGCGCACCGGCAATGTGTTGATGAACAGACCCACCATCGACTCGACGCCGGGCAGGTCGGCGGGACGACCCGACACGGTCGCGCCGAACACGACGTCCGAGCTGCCGGTGATGCGGCCGAGCACTACGCCCCAGGCAGCCTGCACGAGGGTGTTCACGGTTACGCCGAGATCGGCCGCGAGGGCGGCCAACCGGGCGGTGCGCTCGGTGTCGAGCAGGACGCGGACCGTGGAGATCGTGTCGTTCCCGGGGTCGCGCTGAACCGGAGCGATGGCGGTCGGATCTCCGAGCCCTTCGAGCGCGGTGGCCCACGCGTCGAGCGAAACCGTCCTGTCCTGCTCGGCGAGCCACGCGAGGAAACTGCGGTAGGAGCGCGCGCGCGGCAGTGCCGTGGGATCACCGCGAAGCACGTACAGGGCCATCAGATCCTGCATGAGCAGCGGCATCGACCAGCCGTCGAGAAGGATGTGATGGGTCGTGACTCCGAGGTGGTACCGGTTCGTTCCGGATCTCACGAGCAGGAACCGAATGAGCGGTGCCGACTCCATGTCGAAGCGGCGGGACTGCTCGTCCGCCAATGCCGATGCGACCGCGGCCATCCGTCGCTCGTCCTCGGTGTCGCTCGAATCGAGTTCTCGCCAGGGAAGCTCGACGTCGTCGAGCACCAGTTGCAGGGACCGTCCCTCCGCGTCCGTGACGAAAGCGGTCCTGAGATTCGGGTATCGGTCCAGCAGTGCTTGTCCGGCCGCACGCAGGCGCGCCGGATCCACCTCACCCTCGAGGTCCAGCACGGCCTGCATGGTGTAGACGTCGACGTGCTCCTCGGTCACCATCGACGCGTGGAACAGCAGACCCGCCTGCAGCGGCGACAGCGGCCACACGTCCGAGAGCGCCGGGTAGCGCTGCTCCCATTCCTCGATCTCGCTCTGTTCCAGACCGGCGAGCAGCAGGTCGGACGGTGTCAGGCCACCCGCATCCGGTGACGCCGCGTACTGGGCGAGAGCGCTCAGTGCCTGCGACCAATGCTGAGCAAGCTCGTCCACGTCGTCGGAATCCAGCAGCCCCGACGGGAAGGCGATGCTCGCGCCGAGCTGTGGTCCGCCGTCGCCGTCCGAGACGATCGCATTGATATCGACGCTCGCGTTGGCGGGCATGTCGGCGTCCTGAGCAACATCCAGCTCGCCGAGCGCGGAGGTCGGTGCCCAGCCGATCTCCGCGAGGCCCTCCGGTACGTCCGCCGACGACATCCGGCCCAGATAGTTGAAGCTCACCTGCGGCACTCGGGCGATCGACGCCAACCGCGCCGACGATTCCGGATCCAGATAGCGCAGCATGCCGAATCCCATACCCTTGTCCGGGATGGCCAGGAGCTGTTCCTTGACCGCCTTCACGGCCGATCCGATCGCAGCGCCACCGGCGAAAGCCTCGTCGACGTCCACTCCGGTCAGGTCGACCCGGACCGGGTACGCACTGGTGAACCACCCGACCGTCCTCGACAGGTCCGCTCCCGGCAGGACGGACTCCTCCCGCCCATGACCTTCGAATTCGACCAGTGCCGAAGACGATTCGATGCCTCGATCGCGTCGCCACCGCACGAGTGCCAGGCCGAGCGCAGCCATCAGGCCATCGGCGACACCACCGCGGAACAATGTCGGCACCGACGTCAGCAGAGCATCGGTTTCGGACGCCGGGAGAGACAGCTCGACCCGTCGGACGGTGGAAACGGTGTCGACGGCAGGATCGAACGGACGTGAGCCCAGAGCCGGGTCCGGGCCCTCCAGAATGCGCTCCCACAGAGGAAGTTCCGCCCGGCGCTCCGAGGCCGCAGCCACGAGACCGTGCGCCCATCGCCGCAGGGACGTGCCCACGGCGTCGAGCGACACTTCCTGGCCGGAGACGATCTGCCCCCAGGCCAGGCCGAGGTCCGGCAGCAGGATGCGCCACGAGACGCCGTCCACGACCAGATGGTGGGCGACGACCGCGAGGATGCCCGCACGCTCACCGCCGAAATCGAACCACACGAACCGGAGGACCGAACCGCTGGCAGGATCGAGCCGGCCCAGCGCTGCGTCGATCTCGTGTTCCGCAACGACAGTCAGATCTGCGTCGCTGATTCCGGCGGGTAGCTCGACCCGTTCGAGAATCGACATCGGATCGACACTCCCCGCGGCGCGAACGCGTAGGACATGCTCCCCATCGGTTCCGCGCTCGAGGATCGAACGCAGAGCGTCGTGGTGATCGACGACAGCACCGATCGTACGAACGAGCACGTCCTGATCGATCCCGCGCGGCAATGTCACGGCGACGATCTGCGAGAACCGATCGAAACCACCGGGCCACGACAGGACCTCATGCATGATCGGCGTCAGCGGAACCTCGCCGACACCGCCACCGGGAAGCTCGGCCGGACGCAGTGTCGTCCCGCCCTCGGAGCGCGTCGCGACCTCGGCGAGACCGGCGACCGACCGACGCTCGAAGACGTCCCGGGGGGTGAACACCACACCGCGCGCCTTCGCCCGCGACACCAACTGGATCGACACGATGCTGTCGCCGCCGAGCGCGAAGAACGACTCGTCGACGCTCACCTTGTCCAGATGCAGAACCTCCGCGAACACCTCGGAGATGATCTGCTCGACCTCACCCTCGGCGGCCCGGTACTCACGCTCCTCGATCACCGGTTCCGGCAGCGCATCGCGATCGAGTTTGCCCACCGGCGTGAGCGGCACCTCGTCGAGTACCACGATGGCCGACGGCACCATGTGCGGCGGCAACGACCGTGCCACGAACTCGGTCAACTCCGCCGTGTCGACCGTTCGGCCCCGCACCGGCAGCACGTACGACACCAGCACGGTGGCGCCGGAACCGGTGGTCCGGCCGAGAGTAGCCGCGAAATCCACACTGTCGTGCCCGGCGAGAGCCGCGTCGATCTCGCCGAGCTCGATACGGAACCCGCGGACCTTGACCTGGAAGTCGCTGCGGCCGACGAATTCGAGCTCGACGGGACCGCCCTCGATCGAACGCCAGCGAACCACGTCGCCCGTGCGGTACATGCGCGAGCCGTCGCTGCTGTAGGGATTGGCGACGAACCGCTCGGCGGTCAGGGCGGTGCGCCCGTGGTAACCCCGCGCGAGCGCGCCACCTGCCATGTAGAGCTCGCCTGCGACACCCTCGGGCACCGGGTTCAGCCGGGCATCGAGGACGAGCGCGGATACACCGTGGGTCGGGTTGCCGATCGTGATCGGCCGGCCCGGTTGCAGGCGGGCGAACGACGAGATGATCGTGGTCTCGGTGGGGCCGTACCCGTTGAAGTACTTCCGTCCCGGCGCCCAGCGACCGAGCAGCTCGGGTGTGGTGACGTCGCCGCCCACCGACACCACCTCGAGGCTGTCGATACCGGCAGGATCCATCGTGCCCAGCACTGCGGGCGTGATGATCGTGTGGGTCACCTGTTCGGTCTGCAGCAGTTCCGCAAGATCCGGGCCGCCGATGATCCGGCCCGGCACGATCACCAGCGTCGCACCGCTCGAGAATGCAGCCATCCACTCGAGCACCGACGGGTCGAAGCTCGGCGAGCAGATGTGCAGGAACCGGTGGCCGGCACGCAGGTGGTAGAGGTCCACGGCGGTGTCGACGACGCCACCGAGACCGGTGTGGGTGACCACGACGCCCTTGGGCCTACCCGTCGAACCCGACGTGTAGATCACATAGGCCGGGTGTTCGAGCCGGATCGGCCGCACGCGATCGGCGTCGGTGACCGGCGCACCGGACCGCGCGTCCAGTTCCGCGGCCGTCTCCGGCGCGTCGAGCACGACCCAGTCGGAGTCGTCCGGCATCGCCTCGCGATATTCGGCGCCAGTGATACCCATGGCCGCTCCGGAATCCGCGAGCATGTAGCGCACGCGGTCGATCGGGTAGTTCGGATCGACCGGCAGGTGGGCGGCACCGGCCTTCGCGATCGCCCACACGCTCAGCACCATCTCGTACGAACGCGGGTACGCGACGGCGACGATGTCCTCCGGTCCGACCCCTCGCTCGATGAGCATGCGGGCCAGGCGCGACGAGGTCTCGTCGAGTTCCCGGTAGGTGACCGACCGGCCCTCGTACCGCACCGCGACGGCCTCGGGGGCCCGCGCGACGCCCGAAGTGAGGATGTCGGTGAGGCTTCCACCTGCACTGACGCGGTCGCCGTGGACGTGCGTGAGCCGGTCGAACTCGTCTGTGTCGAGAAGCGGTAGATCTCCGACCGGCAGGTGCGGATCGCCCAGTACTCCCGCGACGAGCATCTCGAACCGTCGAGCGAATCCTTCGATCGTCGAGCGGTCGAACAACGCACTCGCGTAGGAGAATTCAGCCGAGATTCCGGCGGGGCCATCCGATCCGCCGCGATGCTCGCGGAGGGTCAGCGACAGGTCGAACTTGACGGTGTCGACCTCGAAGGGCACTCCGGACACCGTGAGTTCGGGCAGTTCCAGCGCCGTCTCGGGCAGGTTCTCGAACGACAGTGCCACCTGGAACAGCGGGTGGCGTGCCGTCGACCGCTCGGGGGCGAGGATCTCCACGAGCCGCTCGAAGGGGATGTCGGCGTGGGCGAACGCCTCGAGGTCGCCCTCCCGCACGCGCGAGAGGAGGTCCGAGAAGCTCTTGCCCGCGTCCACCCGGGTGCGCAGGACGAGCGTGTTGACGAACATGCCGACCAGGTCGTCGACCTCCGATTCGCCACGACCGGCGATGGGCGTGCCGATCGCGATGTCGTCGCTGTCGGAGATCCTCGACAGAAACACCGCGAGCGCGGTGTGCATCACCATGAACATCGTGGTGCCCGTGGAGCGTGCGAGTGCCGCGAGGCCGCGGTGCAGGTCCGCGCCGAGGACGAACTCGATCTTGCCGCCGGTGAAGGACTGGATCGAAGGACGCGGCCGGTCCATGGGGAGATTCAGCTCGTCAGGCAGACCCGAGAGCGTGCGCTTCCAGTACTCGGCCTGCGCAGCGAGCAGGCTCTCGGCGTCGTCCTCTCCGCCGAGGACCGCGCGCTGCCAGATGGCGAAGTCGGCGTACTGCACCGGCAGCGACGCCCAGCGGGGGGCTTCACCCTCGGCGCGGGACATGTACGCCGTCATCACGTCGCGGGTCAGCGGCGAGATGGACCAGCCGTCGGCGCTGATGTGATGGACGACGAAGACCAGCACATGATCGCGCTCGGAGAGCTCGAACAGTCTTGCGCGCAGCGGGATCTCGGTGGTGACGTCGAACCCGCGGGAGACGACCGCCGTCACCTTCTGCAGCAGGTCGTCCTCAGTGGCCGATTCGACGTCGATGTCGGGTGCGGCCTCCGCGACCGGGAGTATCAGCTGGTAGGGCTGTCCGTCGATCTCGGGATAGATGGTGCGGAGCACCTCGTGCCGGGTGAGCAGGTCTTGGACCGCTGCCTGCAGCGCACCGAGGTCGAGTGCCCCGGTCAACCGGACCGCCACTGGGATGTTGTCGACCGACGACTCGGTGTCGAAGCGGTTGAGGAACCACATGCGCTGCTGCGCGAGCGACAGCGGCACACGTTCAGGCCGCGGCTGCGGCACCAGCGGCGGACGTGCCGCCGCATCGGTGTGCTGCTCGGCCGCGACGGCGAGCGCCGCGACACTGGGGGCTTCGAACAGCACGCGAACGGGGACGCGGGTGTCGAGCGCCGCGCCGATCCGCGAGACGACCTGGGTGGCGAGCAGCGAGTTGCCGCCGAGTTCGAAGAAGTCGTCGTCCACACCCACGCGGGTGAGGCCGAGGACGTCGGCGAACACGCCGGCGACGATCTCCTCGACCGGGGTGCTCGGGGCACGGAATTCGCGGGTCTCGAAGACCGGCTCGGGCAGGGCCCTGCGGTCGAGCTTGCCGTTGACGTTCAGCGGCAACGCATCGAGCGTCACGAACGCCGACGGCACCATGTACGACGGCACCTGAGCACCGAGGGCGGATCTTATCGACTCGATGTCCGCCTGCGCATCGTCCACGGGCACGATGTACGCGACCAGCTGGGTGCCGACCCGCTCGTCCTCGCGAGCGATCACCGCGACATCACGCAACGCATCCATCGCCCGCAGAGCGGATTCGATCTCACCGAGCTCGATACGGAACCCACGCACCTTCACCTGGAAATCCGTACGCGACAAGTAATCCAACTGCCCGTCGCGAGTCCAGCGCACCAGATCGCCCGTACGATACAGACGTTCACCATCACCGAACGGCGACGCGACGAACCGCTCCGCACTCAGATCCGCACGCCCGAAATACCCGCGCGCGAGCTGCGCACCCGCGAGATACAGCTCACCGGCGACACCGGCCGGAACCGGATGCAGACGCTCGTCGAGCACATACACCCGGGTGTTCCACTCGGGCACACCGATCGGCACCGACGCACCCGAGACATCGGTGACATCACCGGCGGTGACCGACACCGCGGCCTCGGTCGGACCGTACAGGTTCACGAGCCGCGCACGGTTGTGGGTCAGGAACCGCTGGGCGGTCGCCGGCGGCAGCGCTTCGCCGATGGCGAGGATGTGGCGTAGCGAGGAGGCCAGCACTCCGTCGGCGTCGACCATCAACGCCTCGAGCATCGACGGCACCACATGCAGCGTCGTCACCGACTGCTCGGTCAGCAGCCGGTTCAGATAGGCCGGATCGCGATGACCGTCGGCCGACGCGATCACCACACGACCACCGGAGACCAGCGCCGACCAGAACTCCCACACCGACAGGTCGAACGTCGCCACCGTCTTCAACAGCACCGCATCATCGACACCGAGACCGAAATACTCACGCTTCCACAGCAACTGGTTGACGATCGCCGCATGCGGCACCGCCACACCCTTCGGCCGACCCGTCGAACCCGACGTGAAGATCACATACGCCGTGTTCGACGCACGCAACGGAGCGATCCGCTCGCCGTCGACGATGGAGGCGGACGAGACGTCCGAGAGATCGAGCGTGTCGATCGCCAGGCTCGGGACAGACCTCTCCCCCGGCACGACGAAGGCATCGCGTTCGGTCGACAGGATCACCACCGGCGCCGCGGTGTCGAGAATGTACGCGTTGCGATCGTCCGGCTGATCGGGATCCACCGGCACATACACGCCACCGGCCTTGACCACCGCATACATACCGACCAGCAACTCGACCGAGCGACGCATCGCCAGCGCCACCGTCGACTCCGGACCCACACCCTCCGAGATCAACCTGCGCGCAAGACGATTGACACGCGCATCGAACTCCGAATAGGTCAGCGACTCGCCCTCGAACACCAACGCCGGCGCATCCGGCACCCGCGAGACCTGCTCGTCGAACAGATCGACCAACGTCGCCGACCTGGTGGGGTGTGTGGTGTCGTTCCACGCCTCGAGCACTCGCGCGGTTTCCACGGTGTCGAGGAGGGTCAGATCGCCGACCGGCAGTGCCGGGTCGTCGACCACGGCGTCGAGCACGCGGATGAACCGGGCGGCGAACTCCGCGACCGTCGATTCGTCGAACAGGTCGGTCGCGTAGGTGAAGTAGCCGGTGATGCCCGTGGGCGTGCCGTCGTCGCTGTAGCGGTCGGTGACGATCAGGTGCAGGTCGAACTGCGAGATCTCCATGTCGGTGTCGAGTCCGGAGATGGTGAGACCGGGGAGTTCGAGTGCGGCCTGCGCGAGGTTCTGGAACGACAGACCCACCTGGAACAGCGGGTGGCGTGCCGTGGATCGTGCGGGGTTGAGCACCTCGACGAGCCGCTCGAACGGCACGTCGGCGTTCGCGAACGCGCCGAGGTCGGCCTCACGGGTCCGTCCCAGGAGTTCGGTGAACGACGCGTCCGAATCGACGTGGGTCCGGAACACCAGCGTGTTGACGAACATGCCGATCAGGTCGTCGAGTTCGCGCTCGCCACGACCGGCCATCGGCGTGCCGATCGCGATGTCGTCGCTCGACGACATTCGTGCGAGGAACACCGCGAGCGCGGTGTGCAGCACCATGAACATCGTGGTGTTCGTGCGCCGGCCGAGATCGGCGAGGCGTCGGTGGAGTTCGGCCTCAACGGTGAAGTCGACGCGGCCGCCCCGGAACGACTGGACAGCGGGACGCGGCCGGTCGCTCGGGAGATCGAGCTGGTCGGGCAGTCCGGCGAGGGCCTGCTTCCAGTACTCGACCTGCTTGGCGGCCAGCGCTTCCGGGTCGTCCTCGTCGCCGAGCACCTCGCGCTGCCAGATGGCGAAGTCGGCGTACTGCACCGACAGCGGCTCCCATGCCGGGGCGTCGCCCTGCGACCGCGCGACGTAGGCCGTCATGAGGTCGCGCGTGAGCGGACCCATCGACGAGCCGTCGGCGGAGATGTGGTGGACCACGAAGGCGAGGACGTAGTCGGATTCGCGGACCCGGAACAGTCGCGCACTCAGCGGCACGGTCGTGGTGACGTCGAAGATCGTCGCCGCGAGTTCCTGGACGGCGACGACGATGTCCTCCTCCGGCACGTCCACCGGGGTGAGGTCGGGGACCGTCTGCGCGGCCGGAACGATGACCTGGACGGGACCGTCCTCGGTCTCCGGATAGAAGGTGCGCAGCGATTCGTGACGGGCCACGACGTCGCCGACGGCGGCCTGCAGCGCGTCGACGTCGAGATCGCCGGTGAGCCGGATCGCGATCGGCACGTTGTAGGCCGACGATTCGGTGTCGAATCGGTTGAGGAACCACATGCGCTGCTGCGCGAGCGACAGCGGGATGCGTGCGGGCCGCTCGATGGCTTCGAGAGGCCGGCGGTCCTCGCCACGCTGCGACTCGACCGCACCGGCGAGCGATTCGACGGTGGTGTTCTCGAAGAGGGCACGCACCGGAACCTTCGCGCCGAGTGCGGCTCCGAGCCGGGAGGCCACCTGGGTGGCGAGCAGCGAGTTGCCGCCGAGTTCGAAGAAGTCGTCGTCGAGACCGACCCGTTCGACGCCGAGCACCTCGGCGAAGACCGCGGCGACGGCCTGCTCGGCCGGCGTGACGGAGGTCCGGAATTCGCGGGTCTCGAAGACCGGCTCGGGCAGGGCCCTGCGGTCGAGCTTGCCGTTGACGTTCAGCGGCAACGCATCGAGCGTCACGAACGCCGACGGCACCATGTACGACGGCACCTGCGTCGCCAGTTCGCTCCTGACCGTCGCCACGTCGAGGGTGTCGGCTTCGATGGGTACGACGTACGCGACCAACTGGGTGCCGACCCGCTCGTCCTCACGAGCGATCACCGCGACATCACGCAACGCATCCATCGCCCGCAGCGCCGACTCGATCTCACCGAGCTCGATACGGAACCCACGCACCTTCACCTGGAAATCCGTACGCGACAAGTAATCCAACTGCCCGTCACGGGTCCACCGCACCAGATCGCCCGTACGATACAACCGCTCCCCGTCACCGAACGGCGACGCCACGAACCGCTCCGCACTCAGATCCGCACGCCCGAAATACCCGCGCGCGAGCTGCGCACCCGCGAGATACAGCTCACCGGCGACACCGGCCGGAACCGGATGCAGACGCTCGTCGAGCACATACACCCGGGTGTTCCACTCGGGCACACCGATCGGCACCGACGCACCCGAGACATCGGTGACATCACCGGCGGTGACCGACACCGCAGCCTCGGTCGGACCGTACAGGTTCACGAGCCGCGCACGGTTGTGGGTCAGGAACCGCTGGGCGGTCGCCGGCGGCAGCGCTTCGCCGATGGCGAGGATGTGGCGTAGCGAGGAGGCCAGCACTCCGTCGGCGTCGACCATCAACGCCTCGAGCATCGACGGCACCACATGCAGCGTCGTCACCGACTGCTCGGTCAGCAACCGGTTCAGATAGGCCGGATCGCGATGACCGTCGGCCGACGCGATCACCACACGCCCACCGGAGACCAGCGCCGACCAGAACTCCCACACCGACAGATCGAACGTCGCCACAGTCTTCAACAGCACCGCATCATCGACACCGAGACCGAAATACTCACGCTTCCACAGCAACTGGTTGACGATCGCCGCATGCGGCACCGCCACACCCTTCGGCCGACCCGTCGAACCCGACGTGAAGATCACATACGCCGTGTTCGACGCACGCAACGGCGCAATCCGCTCGGTGTCGGTCACCGGCACCGCGGACAGCTCGGACAGATCCAGGCTGTCGAGCAACAGGATGGGGACAGACTTCTCCCCCGGTGCCGTGAACTCGTCGCGTTCGGTGGACAGCACCACCACCGGAGCGGCGGTGTCGAGAATGTACGCGTTGCGATCGTCCGGCTGATCGGGATCCACCGGCACATACACGCCACCGGCCTTGACCACCGCATACATACCGACCAGCAACTCGACCGAGCGACGCATCGCCAGCGCCACCGTCGACTCCGGACCCACACCCTCCGAGATCAACCTGCGCGCAAGACGATTGACACGCGCATCGAACTCCGAATAGGTCAGCGACTCGCCCTCGAACACCAACGCCGGCGCATCCGGCACCCGCGAGACCTGCTCGTCGAACAGATTCACGAGCGTCGACGCCTGGTCGACCGCGCGGTCGGTGGCGTTCCACGACTCGAGGATCTCGACCCGTTCGGATCCGTCGAGCATGTCGATGTCGCCGACAGCCGTGGTCGGGTCGGTGACGATCGCCTCGAGGACACGCACGAAGCGCTGCGCGAAGCCCTCGACCGTCGACTCGTCGAACAGATCGGTCGCGTACGTGAAGGTGGCGTCGATGATGTCGGGCGCACCGTCGTCAACGTAGTGGTCGAACACCGTGAGCTGCAGGTCGGTCTTGGCGAGCTGCAGCTCGAAATCGGTGGAACTCACTGTCAGACCGGGCAGTTCGAGCTGGGTGCGCGCCAGGTTCTGGAACGACAGACCCACCTGGAAGAGCGGGTTGCGGGCGGTCGAGCGCACCGGATTCAGCACTTCCACCAGGCGTTCGAACGGCACGTCGGCGTTCGCGAAGGCACCGAGGTCGGTCTCGCGGGTGCCTTCGAGGAGTCGCTCGAAGGACTGGGCCGGGTCGACGTCGCTGCGGAAGACCAGCGTGTTGACGAACATGCCGATCAGGTCGTCGAGCTCGCGCTCGCCACGACCGGCGATCGGGGTGCCGATCGCGATGTCGCGGGTGCCCGAGAGCCGTGCCAGCAAGGTCGCGAAGGCCGCGTTGACGACCATGAACAGCGTCGCGTTCTTCGACCGCGCGAGTTCCTGCAGGCCGCGGTGCAGTTCGGGTGAGATCGTGAACTGCAACGATTCGCCGCGGAAGCTCTGGCTCGGTGGACGCGGGCGGTCGGACGGGAGGTCGAGCTGGTCGGGAAGGCCGGCGAGGGCCTGCTTCCAGTACTCGACCTGCTTGGCGGCCAGCGATTCCGGATCGTCCTCGCTGCCGAGCACCTCGCGCTGCCACAGCGCGTAGTCGGCGTACTGCACGGGCAGCGGTTCCCATGCCGGGGCGTCCCCGTGGGAGCGCGCTGCATAGGCCGTCATCAGGTCGCGGGTGAGCGGGCCGACCGACGCACCGTCGGCCGACACGTGGTGCACGACCAGCGCGAGGATGTGCTCGTCGTCGCTGACGCGGAAGATGCGCACCGCGACGGGCACCTCGGAGGTCACGTCGAAGGTCGTCGACATGAAGGCGACGATCTCGGGTTCGAGTTCGGCCTCCGCGACGTCGCGCACGACGAGTTCGGGCAGCGCACCGTCGAGCGGGAGCACCACCTGGTGCGGGCCCTCCGGCGAGTCCGGGTAGATGGTGCGGAGCGATTCGTGCCGCGCGATGACGTCGCGTGCTGCCGCACGGAGCGCCTCGACGTCGAGGGTGCCGACGAGCCGCACGGCGATCGGGATGTTGTCGACCGCGGAGGACGCCGTGTCGAACTGGTTGAGGAACCAGTAGCGCTGCTGCGCGAGCGACAGCGGAACCCGATCAGGTCGTTCGGTGGCGACGAGGGGCCGGCGCGGACCGCCGGAGACCCCGCGTTCGAGGCGTGCCGCAAGCTCTTCCACGGTGGAGGCCTCGAACAGCAGGCGCAGCGGAACGGTGGCGTTCAGCGCTGCACCGATGCGGGAGACCACCTGGGTGGCGATGAGCGAGTTGCCGCCCAGCGCGAAGAAGTCGTCGTCGAGGCCGACGCGGTCGACACCGAGGACCTCGGAGTAGATCGACGCCACGACCTGTTCCGTGGAGGTGGTGGGAGCGCGGAACGCCCTGACCTCGAAGACCGGGTCGGGCAGTGCCTTGCGGTCGAGCTTGCCGGACGCACCCAGCGGCATGGCGTCGAGGAGCACGTAGGTGGCGGGCACCATGTAGGCCGGCAACTGCGCGGACAGTGCCGCACCGGCCGCCACCTGATCGAAGGTCGTACCGGCCTGCGGGACGACGTAGGCGACGAGCTGGTCCTGACGGACGAGCACCACGGCCTGGTCGACCTCGTCGAGGGCGAGCAGCGCGGTCTCGATCTCGCCGAGTTCGATGCGCAGACCGCGGAGCTTGACCTGGAAGTCGGTGCGGCCGATGTAGTCGAGTTCGCCGGCGCCCTCCGTCCAGCGCACGAGGTCGCCGGTGCGGTACAGCCGCTCACCGTCGCCGAACGGCGAGGCGACGAAGCGTTCGGCCGTGAGGTCGGGGCGCTGCATGTACCCGCGGGCGAGCTGAGCTCCCGCGAGATAGAGCTCTCCCGCGACCCCCACGGGCACGGGCGCGAGACGCTCGTCGAGGACGTAGACGCGGGTGTTCCACACGGGGGCGCCGATCGGCACGGAGACCGTGTCGGCGTCGGTGGCCTCGTGGTAGGTCACGTCCACGGCTGCCTCGGTGGGGCCGTAGAGGTTGTGCAGGCCGGCGTCGGACAGCAGTGCCCGCGTGCGTGCGGCCAGTGCGGGCGGCAGTGCCTCACCGGAGGCGAAGACGTGACGGAGCGAGGTGAGGTCGTCGGCCGATGCCTCGGCGACGAACACCGCGAGCATCGACGGCACGAAGTGCACGACGGTCACGCCGCGCCGCTCGATCACCGAGGCCAGGTACCGCGGGTCGCGGTGACCGTCGGGCACGGCGACCACCAGTCGGGCACCGATCTGCAAGGGCCAGAAGAACTCCCACACCGACACGTCGAAGGTGAACGGGGTCTTCTGCAGCACCACGTCGGCGGCGGTGAGCGGGTATTCGTGCTGCATCCAGCGCAAGCGGTTGACGATCGCGCCGTGCGGCACCGCCACGCCCTTCGGGCGCCCGGTGGACCCGGACGTGAAGATGACGTAGGCGGTGTTCGACGCCCGCAGCGGAGACGTCCGCTCGGCGTCGGTGACCGGCTCGGACGCCGTCGCGGACAAGTCGAGGGTGTCGACGACCAGGCTCGGGACGGACCTCTCCCCCGGTACGCGGAATCCGTCGCGTTCAGTGCTCAGCACC
Organism: Rhodococcus sp. IEGM1339; assembly: GCF_050321925.1. Classification (NCBI taxonomy): domain Bacteria; kingdom Bacillati; phylum Actinomycetota; class Actinomycetes; order Mycobacteriales; family Nocardiaceae; genus Rhodococcus; species Rhodococcus sp. IEGM1339. The sequence goes on along the minus strand of NZ_JBNQFT010000011.1, from coordinate 81,746 downwards.
ACCACGGGCGCGGCGGTGTCGAGGATGTATCCGTTGCGATCGTCGGGCTGATCCGGATCGATCGGCACGTAGGCACCACCGGCCGTGACGACCGCGTACATACCGACGAGCAGATCCAGCGAGCGGCGCATAGCCAGACCCACCGAGGACTCCGGCCCGACACCGAGCGAGATCAGGTGTCGTGCAAGACGATTCACGCGCTCGGAGAACTCGCCGTAGGTCAGCGACTCGCCCTCGAACTCCACCGCCGGCGCATCCGGCGACCGCCGTACCTGCTCGGCGAACAGATCGACGAGGGTCGAGGTGTCGTCGAGCGCGCGGTCGGTGTCGTTCCACTGCTCGAGGACCTGCACGCGTTCGGCGTCGTCGAGCAGGTCGACATCACCGATCGCGACGGAGAGATCGCCGGTGACCGCATCGAGGAGACGGACGAAGCGCTCGGCGACACGCTCGACGGTGCGGGTGTCGAACAGATCGGTGGCGTAGGTCAGGCCCACCGAGTACTCGGCGGCACCGGTCGCGGTCGGCGTCTCGGTGACGACGAACTGGAGGTCGAACTTGGCGGTCGCGATGTCGAGGTCGACGGCCTCGACGGTCAACCGCGGAAGTTCGAGCGTGCCGGTCTCGAGGTTCTGGAACGACAGCATCACCTGGAACAGCGGGTGACGTGCGGTGGAGCGCTCGGGGTTGAGCACCTCCACGAGTCGTTCGAACGGCAGGTCGGCGTGGCCGAACGCTTCGAGGTCGGCGCCGCGCACCTGTCCGAGCACCTGCTCGAACGACTCGCCGCCCTCGACCCGGGTGCGCAGCACGAGGGTGTTGACGAACATGCCCACCAGATCGTCGAGCGCCGCGTCGCCACGACCGGCCACCGGAGTTCCGATCGCGATGTCGTCGGTGCCCGACAGACGCGCCAGCAACACCGCCAGCGCGGCGTGCACCACCATGAACGGGGTCGCGTTGCGTTCGCGGGCGAGCGTGACGATGCGGTCGTGCAGCGTCTCGTCGATGGTGAACTCGTGCAGGGCACCACGATTGGTGGCGACGGCGGGCCGCGGGCGGTCCGCCGGCAGGTCGAGCTGCTCGGGCAGACCCTCGAGCGTGTCCCGCCAGAAACCGACCTGCGAGGAGATGACCGACTCCGGATCGTCCTCCGAGCCGAGCACCTCCCGCTGCCAGATCGCGAAGTCGGCGTACTGGACCGGCAGCGGTTCCCAGCCCGGCTCTCCGCCGGCGGCGCGGGCCGCGTAGGCGGAGACGATGTCGCGGGTGAGCGGGCCCATCGAGAAGCCGTCGGCGGCGATGTGGTGCACGACCAGCGCGAGCACGTGCTCGGTCGCCGACACCGCGAACAGCTGCGCCCGGAAGGGTGCCTGGGCAGAGACGTCGAAACCGGACGAGACGAGATCGGTGATGCTCTGCACCAGCTGCGTCTCGGTGACGTCGACCGGCGTGAGGTCGGGTTCGACCTCGGACACCGGCAGCACCTGCTGGTAGCCCACACCGTCGACGTCCGGGTAGATCGTCCGCAACGACTCGTGCCGGCCGAGCACGTCGACCACCGCGGAGCGCAGCGCCTCGACGTCCAGGGCGCCGGTCAACCGGATCGCGCCGGGGATGTTGTTGACGGCCGATTCCGGTTCGAAGCGGTTGAGGAACCACATCCGCTGCTGCGCGAGCGACAGCGGGACCCGCTCGGGACGTTCCTGTGCGACGAGCGGCGTGCGGCCCTGGGCCTCGCTCTGCTCGACGCGGGCGGCGAGAGCGGCCACGCCGGGCGCCTCGAACAGGACACGAACGGGCACAACGGTTCCCAGTTCGGAGCCCAGGCGCGCGACGACCTGCGTCGCGATGAGCGAGTTACCGCCGAGGGCGAAGAAGTCGTCGTCGAGCCCGACACGGTCGACACCGAGGACGTCGGCGAACACGCCGGCGACGACCTCCTCGACCGGGGTCGTGGGTGCACGGAAGCCGCGAGCCTCGAAGACCGGATCGGGCAGCGCCTTCCGGTCGACCTTGCCCGAACTGCCGAGCGGCATCTCGTCGAGGACCACGAACTGCGACGGCACCATGTAGGCCGGGAGCACCGCGCCCAGCGCGGCCTGCGCACCGTCGCGGTCGAAGGTCGTGTTCGGGGCCGGAACCACGTAGGCGACGAGCTGATCGTGCCGCACCTGCGCGGCAGCCTGCGACACCCCGGTGTGGTCGAGCAGTGCGGTCTCGATCTCCCCCAGCTCGATACGCAGACCGCGGAGCTTGACCTGGAAGTCGGTGCGGCCGAGATACTCGAGATCACCGCTGCGGTCGTTGCTCCAGCGCACGAGGTCGCCCGTGCGGTACAGACGCTCACCCTCGCCGAAGGGCGAGGCGACGAAACGCTCGGCGGTCAGATCGGGGCGGCCGACGTAACCGCGCGCCACCTGCACGCCCGCGAGATACAGCTCACCCACGACACCGGCGGGAACCGGCGACAGTCGCGAGTCGAGCACGTAGGCGCGGGTGTTCCACACCGGAGCACCCATCGCGACGGAGCCACCCGTCGTTCCTGCGACCGGGCGGGCGGTGGCGTGCACCGTGGCCTCGGTGGGGCCGTAGAGGTTGTGGAGCTCGGCGTCGCTGATCCGCGAGAACTGCTCGGCCACCGACATCGGGAAGGCCTCACCTGCGACGAGCACGGTGCGCAGCGACGCGCAGTCGTCGGGCGACACCGACGCGGCGAACACCGCGAGCATCGACGGGACGAAGGAGGTCGCCGTCACCGCGCGCTCGCGGATGACGGTGCCGAGATAGGCGGTGTCGCGGTGACCGTCCGGGACCGCGATCACCATGCGCGCACCGACGGCGAGGGTGCCGAAGAGTTCCCACACCGACACGTCGAAGGTGAACGGGGTCTTCTGCAGCACCACGTCGTCGGGGTCGATCCCGTATTCGGTGGTGATCCACCGGATCTGGTTGACGACCGAGGCATGGGCGACCGCCACACCCTTCGGACGTCCCGTCGAACCGGAGGTGAAGATCGAGTACGCGGTGTTCGACGGCCGCAACGGCGCGAGGCGGTCGGCGTCGGTGACCGGCTCGGCCGGTGTCGCGGACAGGTCGAGGCCGTCGATCGCGAGCGACGGCACCGATGCCGTGGCCGGCACGGAGAATCCGTCGCGTTCGGTGGTCAGCACCACCACGGGAGCGGCGGTGTCGAGGATGTAGCCGTTGCGATCGTCCGGCTGATCCGGATCGATCGGCACGTAGGCACCACCGGCCGAGACGATCGCGTACATACCGACGAGCAGATCCAGCGAGCGGCGCATCGCCAGACCCACCGACGCCTCCGGTCGGACACCGAGCGAGATCAGATGCCGCGCAAGACGATTCACGCGCTCCGAGAACTCGCCGTAGGTCAGCGACTCGCCCTCGAACTCCACCGCGACCGCATCCGGCGACCGCCGGACCTGCTCGGCGAACAGATCGACGAGAGTCCCGGCGTCGCCGAGTTCGTGCTCGGTGGCGTTCCACGTGGCGAGCACATCGGTGCGCTCGGCATCGTCGAGCAGCGCGACATCACCGACCGGAAGTGCGGGTTCGGTCACGACCGCGGTGAGGATCCGGGTCAGGCGCTCGGCGAAGGACTCCATCGTCCGGGCGTCGAACAGATCCGTGGCATAGGTGAGGTCGACGAGATACCCCTCGGCGGTCGCGTCGTCCGAGACGGTGACCTGCAGGTCGAACTTCGCCAGTGCCGCGTCGACGTCGAGCGCCGAGACGGTCAGGCCGGGCAGTTCGAGGGAGTCGGCGTCGAGGTTCTGGAACGCGAGGAGCACCTGGAACAATGGGTGCCGTGCCGTCGACCGTTCGGGGTCGATGATCTCGACGAGCCGCTCGAACGGCAGGTCGGCCTGCCCGAACGCCTCGAGGTCGGCGCCGCGTACCTGTCCGAGCACCTGCTCGAACGACTCGCCGCCCTCGACCCGGGTGCGCAGCACGAGGGTGTTGACGAACATGCCCACCAGGTCGTCGAGCGCCGCGTCGCCACGACCGGCCACCGGGGTGCCGATCGCGATGTCGTCGGTACCCGACAACCGCGCCAGCAGCACCGCCAGTGCCGCGTGCACGACCATGAACTCGGTGGTGGAGGTGCGACGGGCGAGATCGCGGACGGCGGAACGGAGTTCGGAGTCCAGGACGAACCGGTGCGAGGCACCGCGGTAGCTCGCGACGGCCGGTCGCGGACGGTCGGCCGGCAGATCGAGTTGCTCGGGCAGACCCGCGAGGGTCTCCCGCCAGAACGCGACCTGCGAGGAGATGACCGACTCCGGATCGTCCTCCGAGCCGAGCACCTCCCGCTGCCAGATGGCGAAGTCGGCGTACTGCACCGCGAGCGGTTCCCACTGCGGGGCGTCGCCCGAGACGCGTGCGGCGTAGGCCGTCACGACGTCGCGGGTCAGCGGACCCATCGAGAACCCGTCGGAGGCGATGTGGTGCACGACCAGCACCAGCACGTGCTCGGCCGCGGTCCCGGTCTCGGTGACGGCGAACAGCCGGGCCCGGAAGGGGACCTGCGTCGTCACGTCGAAGCCGGTGCCGACGATCTCGGTGGCCCGGGCGATCAGATCGGACTCGGCCACCGGGACCGGCGTCAGGTCGGGCACCACCTCGTCCACCCGCAGCACCTGCTGGTAGCCCACACCGTCGACGTCCGGGTAGATCGTCCGCAGCGACTCGTGCCGGCCGAGCACGTCGGTCACCGCGGCCTGCAGGGCCGCCGCGTCGAGTGCCCCCGACAGGCGGATCGCCACGGGGATGTTGTCGACCGCCGATTCGGGCTCGAAGCGGTTGAGGAACCACATCCGCTGCTGCGCGAGCGACAACGGCACCAGTTCCGGACGCACCTGCGGGACCAGCGGTGCGCGTCCGTCGCCACCCGAGGCCATGGCGGCGTCGACGAGCGAGGCGAGTTCGGCCGCCGTCGGGGCGTCGAAGAACTCGCGGACGTCGATGCGGACCTTGTGGTCGGCGCTGAGCCGCGCGACGACCCGCGTCGCGCTCAGGGAGTTGCCGCCGAGTTCGAAGAAGTCGTCGTCGACACCGAGCTGCTCGATACCGAGGACCTGCTCGAAAGCGGCGACGACGGCGCGCTCGGTGGCCGTCGACGGTGCGCGGTATTCGCGCTGCAGGGAGCTGAAGTCCGGTGCGGGCAAGGCCTTCCGGTCGAGCTTGCCGCTGCCGCCGAGCGGGAACTCGTCGAGTTCGACGAACAGCGACGGCACCATGTAGTCGGGCAGGCGCCGGCGCACGGCGTCGGCGAGCTCGGACCGTTCGATGTCGTGCCCGTCGGTGACGAGATAGGCGACGAGGTGGTCGCCGAGCGTGGGGTCGGAGTGTACGACGACGACCGACTGCCGCACGCCCGGATGGTCGAGCAGCGCCGATTCGATCTCGCCGAGTTCGATGCGCAAACCGCGCAGCTTCACCTGGAAGTCGGTGCGACCGATGTACTCGATCTGCCCGTCGTCGTTCGTCTTCACGAGGTCTCCGGTGCGGTACATGCGGTCACCGGGCTCGCCGAACGGGTCGGCGACGAAGCGGTCGGAGGTCAGATCGGGGCGACGGAGGTAGCCGCGCGCGAGCTGGACGCCCGCGAGGTAGAGCTCACCCTCGACACCGTCCGGGACGGGACGCAGGCCCTCGTCGAGGACGTAGAGGCCGGTGTCGGCCACGGCGGCACCGATCGGCACGACGGTGTCGTCGGCCGAGGTCGCGAAGTAGGTGACGTCGACCGCGGCCTCGGTGGGCCCGTAGAGGTTGTGCAGACGCGCCGAGGAGATCTCGTAGAAGCGGGCGACGGTCTGCGGCGGCAGCGCCTCACCGGACGCGAAGACGTAGCGGAGGGTGCTCACCGACGCGGCGGTGGGCTCGGTGAGGTAGACGGCGAGCATCGACGGCACGAAGTGCGCGATCGTCACGCCGCGTTCGATCATCGTCTGCGCGAGATAGGCCGGGTCGCGGTGCCCGTCGGGCACCGCGATCGTGAGGCGGGCACCCACCTGCAGCGGCCAGAAGAACTCCCAGACCGACACGTCGAAGGTGAACGGTGTCTTCTGCAGCACCACGTCGTCGGCGCGCATCCCGTATTCGGACTGGCGCCAGTCGATGTTCGCGACGATCGCCCGGTGCTCGACGGCGACGCCCTTGGGCCGTCCCGTCGAACCGGACGTGAAGATGACGTAGGCGAGGTGATCGGCCGTGAGCGCGCCGCGGCGCTCCTCCGGGGCGATCGGCTCGTCGGAGACCTCCGACAGGTCGAGGGCGTCGATCGTCAGCGCCGGGACCGAATCGGGAAGATCGACGGCGTCGCGCTCGGTGGTGACGACGGCGACCGGCTCGGCGATCTCGAGGACGTAGGCGAGGCGATCGGCCGGATGGTCGGGATCGAGCGGCACGTAGGCGCCACCGGCCTTGACGATGGCGTACATGCCGACCAGCAGATCGAACGACCGGCGGACGGCGAGACCGACCCGTGCGTCCGGGCCCACACCGAGACCGATCAGGTGACGTGCGAGACGGTTGGCGCGGGCATCGAATTCGCGGTAGGTCAGGGCCTGCCCGTCGAACTCGAGAGCGACCGCATCGGGGGTCCGCGCCACCTGGGCGTCGAAACGCGCCACCAGTGTATCGGGATCGAACGTGGCCGGTGCTGCTGCATCGTCGCCGAGCACCTCGACGGCGTCGGCCAGCAGGGCGTCGACCACCCCCGCGAGACCCGGAGCACCCAGCAGAGCGGGCGCGATGTTCGACAGGACGACGGGGAACAGCGCGTCGAAACCGAGCGCGCCACCCATCGCGGTGTCGAGCGTGGCGATCTCGTCGCGCAGGCGCGCGTAGCCGATACGGGTGTCACCGTCGGTGAGGGCGACGCGGTCGGGTTCGATCTCCGCGACGGCGGCGAGCAACCGGGGAAGGTCCTCGATCGCCAGCGCCGGCTTGCCCGCCATGTCACCCGTCATCTACGTCAGCCTCCTGAAATAACCTGCGCTCGGCATCACGCTGCGCACGCGACACCGCCCCCCGCTGCCACCCGGCACCGTACTGGCCGGGCAGTCGAACGACAGCCGATCTTCCATTATCCCGAAGTGACCGACACAGGACTAATCCGCGTCTCCCACCGCGTCGGCATCGACGCCTACCGCGACGGCGATCACATCGCGCACCAACTGTGCGAGACCGTCGGCGCCGAGTTGGGGCAGCATCCCCGGTACGAGCCCGTTCAAAACCACCGACACGAGTGCTTCTGCGGTGAGCGCACCGCCGGTCGTGGTGGCCATGGTGTCCAGACGCTGTGCGAACTCGCCGAGTGTGACTTCGCGCTCACCGTGCCGGAAGGCGACGGTGTCCGGGGCCACGGCAGCCGCTGCCGCCACGAGTGCCGGCAGATCGGCGACGGTGCGTGCCTTCTTCGGCCGGGCCGCCCGCGCCCGCTCGGCATCCGTGCGGATGTCGATCGAACGGAGGACGACCTGCGGGTCGGCGCTGACGGTCTCGAGGATCCGGACGAAGCGGTCGCCGAAGGTCTCGACCGTCGCGGCGTCGAACAGTGCCGTGGCGTAGGTGAAGGTCACATCGAGTGCGGTCAGCGCTCCCGACTCGGAGAACCGTTCGACCACCGTGCACTGGAGGTCGAACTTCGCCTGGTCGGCTCCCGTCTCGAGCGCGGCCACCTCGAGCCCCGGCAGGGCGAAGGTGCCGGTGTCGATGTTCTGGAAGGTGAGCATCGCCTGGAACAGCGGGGTGTACGCGCTGTTGCGCCGCACACCGAGACGTTCGACGACCCGCTCGAACGGCACATCGGCGTTGCCGAACGCCGCGAGATCCTTCTCCTTGGCCTGAGCGAGCAGCTCCGCGAAGGTCGCCGAGCCGGCCACCCGGGTGCGGAGCACGAGGGTGTTGACGAACATGCCGACGAGGTCGTCGAGCGCTTCCTCACCACGACCGGCGGTCGGCGTGCCCACCGCGATGTCCTCGCTGCCCGACAGGCGGGCGAGCAGCACCGCGAAGGCGGCGTGCATCGTCATGAAGACCGTCGCGTTGTGCTCGCGGGCGGTCTTCTCGATCCGCTGCGCGAGTTCCTCACCGATCGTGAAGGTGAACGACTCACCGACGGTCGACTGGCGGGCGGGGCGCGGACGATCCGTGGGCAGGGCGAGAACCTCCGGGACACCGGAGAGTTCGTCGGCCCAGTAGTCGAGCTGACGCGACAGCTCGCTCTCGGGATCGTCCTCGGAACCGAGAACGCTCTGCTGCCACAGCGTGTAGTCGGCGTACTGGACCTCGAGCGGCGCCCAGCCCGGGGTCTCCCCCGCGGCATGCGCGAGATAGGCGGTCATGACGTCGCGCACGAGCGGGCGCATCGAGTACCCGTCGGCACTGATGTGGTGCGCGACGACCGCGAGGACGTGTTCGGCGGCGTCGAGACGCAACAACGCGACCCGCACCGGCGGGACCGATGCCGTCACGTCGAATCCGCTGCCGAGGATCTCGGTGAGACGGTCGACGAGTTCGTCGGTGGTCACGTCCACCGGGGTGAGCTCGGGCACGGCCTGCGCGACCGGCAGCACGACCTGCACCGGACCGTCACCGCTGTCCGGGTAGACGGTGCGCAGCACCTCGTGTCGTGCGAACAGGTCGGCGACCGCGGCGCGCAGGGCGTCCACGTCGAGCGCACCGGTCAGGCGCACGGCGACGGGGATGTTGTAGACACCCGATTCCGGATCGACCCGGTTCAGGGTCCACATGCGCTGCTGTGCGAGCGACAGCGGCACCTGCTCGGGACGCGGGACGGTCGTGAGCGCCGGACGGGCACCCTCGCCCACCGACGGCCGGAGGCGGGCGGCGAGCGCGACCACCGTGGACGACTCGAAGACGGTCCGGACCGGCACGCGGGTGTCGAGTGCGGCACCGAGCCGGGCGGCGAGCTGCGTCGCGAGCAGCGAGTTGCCGCCGAGTTCGAAGAAATCGTCGTCGAGGCCGGCCCGCTCGACGCCGAGCAGTTCGGCGACGGTCGCGGCCACGATCTCCTCGACGGGATCGGTCGGGGCGCGGAACTGCCCCGCGTCGAGTTCGGGGTCGGGCAGGGCCCGCCGGTCGAGCTTGCCGTTGGTGTTCAGCGGCAGCGCCTCGAGTTCGACGAAGGCCGACGGCACCATGTACGACGGCAGTCGCTCCGCGAGCGCCGTCCGTGTCGCACCGGAGTCGAACGCGTCGGTGGCCGGCACGACGTAGGCGACGAGACGGTCGCCGAGGTGGGCGGTGCTGCGCACCAGGACAGCGACATCCTTCACGTCGGGCAGCTCGCGCAGGACGGTCTCGACCTCGCCGAGTTCGATGCGGTAACCGCGAACCTTGACCTGGAAGTCGGCCCGGTCGAGGTATTCGAGGCGACCGGCACGGTTCCACCGGCCGATGTCGCCCGTGCGGTACATACGTCCGCGTCCGTACGGGTCGGCGACGAACCGGTCCGCGGTGAGGTCGGGACGGTCGTGGTAGCCCCGCGCGAGCTGGGCACCCGCGAGGTACAGCTCGCCGGCGACACCCGGCGCCACCGGCCGCAGCCGGTCGTCGAGGACGTAGACGGCGGTGTTCCACTCTGGCACACCGATCGGGACGACGGTCCGGTCGGCATCGTCGACCTCGTGGACGGTCACCGAGACCGCGGCCTCGGTCGGTCCGTAGAGGTTGTACAGCGTCGCGGTGTTGTCCGCGCGGAACTGCTGGGCCACCGCCGCGGGCAGCGCCTCACCGATCGCGAGGATCCGCCGCAGCGACGGCGCCACCGGACCGGCCGCGACCGTCATCAGCATCGACAGCATGGACGGAACGGTGTGCAGCGTGGTCACCTGCTCGTCGCGCAACAACGCGAGCAGATAGTCGGGATCGCGGTGTCCGTCGGCGGTGGCGATCACCAGGCGGGCGCCGGAGGTGAGCGCCGACCAGAACTCCCACACCGACAGGTCGAACGTCGCGACGGTCTTGAGCAGCACCGCGTCGTCGGCCCCGATACCGAAATACTCACGCTTCCACAACAACTGGTTGACAATCGCGGCGTGGGAGACCGCGACGCCCTTGGGGCGGCCGGTCGAACCCGACGTGAAGATCACGTACGCCGTGTTGCCCGGCCGCAGCGGAGCCGACCGGTCGTCGTCGGTGATCGGATCGTCGGAGAGCCCGGCGAGGTCGAGGCCGTCGAGTTCGACGACCGGCGCCGTGCCGTGCTCGACCCGGTCGCCGCTCGTCGTCACGATCGCGACGGGAGCGGCCGTGTCGAGGATGTAGGTGTTGCGCTCGGCGGGCTGGTCCGGGTCGACCGGCACGTAGGCAGCGCCGGTCTTCGCGATCGCGTACATGCCCACGAGCAGCTCGGGTGAACGACGGATCGCGAGCGCGACCCGATCCTCCGGCCCCACACCGAGACCGAGCAGGTGCCGGGCGAGACGGTTGACGGACGAGTCGAACTCGCCGTAGGTCCACCGCCGGCCCTCGTACACGATCGCGACGTCGTCGCGGTGTGCGGCGACCTGCTCGTCGAACAGACCGACGAGGGTCGCGCCGGGGTCGGTTCCGTGCGCGGTGTCGTTCCACGCGCCGAGCACCGTGTCGCGCTCCTGCGGCAGGAGCAACGCGTGATCACCGACGGGCAGTGCCGGCGACTCGACGAGCGCTTCGAGCAGCTGCTCGAAACGGGCCGCGACGGCCTCCGCGGTCTCGCGGTCGAACAGATCCGTCGCGTAGGTGAGGATCGCGTCGATGCCCTTCGGCGCGCCGTCGTCTCCGTAGCTGTCGGCGACGATCAGGTGCATGTCGAACTGGGCGGTGCCACCTTCGAGATCGACCGGTTCGATGTCGAGCCCGGGCAGGGCGAGTTCGGAGCGGCTCTGGTTCTGGAACGAGAAGCCGACCTGGAACAGCGGATGCCGGGCCGTCGAGCGGGCCGGGTTCAGGACCTCCACGAGACGCTCGAACGGCACGTCCGCGTGCGCGAAGGCCTGCAGATCGGTTTCCCGTGCTGCGGACAGCAATTCGTCGAAGGACGCACCACCGTCCACCTCCAGCCGGAGCACCAGCGTGTTGACGAACATGCCGATGATGTCCTCGGTGGCCTGCTCGGTGCGGCCCGCGATGGGGGTGCCCACCGCGATGTCCGTCGAACCGGACAGGCGCGCGAGCAGCGCCGCGAAGGCCGCGTGCACGGCCATGAACAGGGTCGCGTTCCGGTTGCGCGCCAGATCCCGCAGCTCACGGTGGAGATCGGCACCGATGGTGAACTCCACGCGGTCGCCGCGGAAGCTCTGCTGCGCCGGCCGCGGACGGTCGAGCGGCAGGTCGAGCTGGTCGGGCAGGTCGGCGAGCGCGATGCGCCAGTAGCCGAGCTGCTCGGCGGCGGTGGACTCCGGATCGTCCTCGGAGCCGAGGACCTCCCGCTGCCACAACGCGAAGTCGGCGTACTGCACCGCGAGCGGCGCCCACGCCGGATCACTGTTCGCGGACCGGGCGGCGTAGGCCGTCATCACATCGCGGACCAGCGGCACCATCGACGAGCCGTCGGCGCTGATGTGGTGGACCACGGTGACGAGGACGTGATCGTCGTCGGCGACGCGGAGCAGATGCATCCGTACCGGCACGTCGACGGTGACGTCGAAGCCGGCCGCGGCGATCTCCCGCATCCGCGGCTCGAGATCGGCGGCGGTGACGTCCACCGGTTCGAGCTCCGGCCGGACCTGCGAGGCAGGCAGGATGCGCTGCACCGGACCGGATTCGGTCTCGGGATAGACGGTGCGCAGGGACTCGTGCCGTGCGACGAGGTCGGTGACGGCGGCACGCAACGCGTCGACGTCCAGTGCGCCCGTCATCCGCAACGCGAACGGGATGTTGTAGGCCGTCGAGTCGGGATCGAACCGGTTGAGGAACCACATCCGATGCTGTGCGGGAGACAGCGGGATCGACTCCGGCCGTGTCCGCGCCGCGAGCGGCACCCGAGCGCCGCGACCGGACTCCTGCTCGACCCGTGTCGCGAGTTCCGCGACGGTGGACGCCTCGAACAACGTCCGCACCGGCACCTGCGCATCGAGCGCGGCACCGAGTCGGGCGACGACCTGCGTCGCGATCAGCGAGTTGCCACCGAGTGCGAAGAAATCGTCGTCGGCGCCGATGCGGTCGACACCGAGGACGTCGGCGAACACGCCCGCCACGATCTCCTCGATCGGGGTGCTCGGCGCGCGGAAACCACGCGTCTCGAACACCGGCTCGGGCAGCGCCCGGCGGTCGAGCTTGCCGTTGACCGTCAGCGGGATCGCGTCGATCACCACGAACGCCGAGGGCACCATGTACTCCGGCAGGACCACGGCGACACCGCTGCGCAGCGCTTCGGTGTCGATCGACATGCCTTCGTGCGGAACCACATAGGCGACGATCCGGGCTGCTCCCGGGGTGTCCTCGCGCACGATGACCGCCGCGTGGGCGACCTCGTCCTGCGCGAGCACCGCAGACTCCACCTCACCGAGCTCGATGCGGAAACCGCGGATCTTCACCTGGTCGTCGGCGCGTCCGAGATATTCGAGATCGCCCGAGACGACCCAGCGTGCGACATCGCCCGTCCGGTACAGCAGCGCACCGTCGGACGAGAACGGATCGGCGACGAAACGTGCCGCCGACAGCTCCGGACGGCGCAGGTATCCACGCGCCAACTGGCCGCCGCCGACATACATTTCGCCGGCCACACCCACCGGCACCGGCTTGAGCCGCCGGTCGAGCACGTACACCCGCAGACCCGCGATCGGGACACCGACCACGCTCGCGGACGCACTCTGCGCCAGGTCGGCACCGATCTCCCGGTACGACACGTGCACGGTGGTCTCGGTGATGCCGTACATGTTCACCAGGCGAGGAGCTGTGCCGATCCCCCGTCGCTGCGCTCGCCCCGCATCGCCGTGACGTTCGAACCATCCGGCCAGACGCCGTGGTTCGAGTGCCTCGCCACCGAAGATCACGTACCTCAGCGACAGCTGTGCCTCGTCGGCCACCACCCGGTCGGCCTCGACGAGCTGGTAGAACGCCGACGGGGTCTGGTTGAGCACGGTGACCCGCTCGCGGATCAGCAACTCGCGGAAGGCCTCCGGCGAACGCGACGTGAAGTAGTCGACCACCACGAGGGTTCCGCCGTAGAGCAGAGGTCCCCACAGCTCCCACACCGAGAAGTCGAAGGCGTAGCTGTGGAACATCGTCCACACGTCCGACGAGTCGAAGCCGTACACCGATTCGGTGTTGACCATCAGCCGCACCACGTTGCGGTGCGGGATCAGCACACCCTTCGGGCGTCCGGTCGATCCCGACGTGTAGATCACGTACGCGAGGTTCGTCGACGTCAGCGGGGCACGACGCTCCGCGTCGAGGATCGGTGCGTCGTCGACCTCCGACAGATCCAGACGGTCGATCTCGACGACCGGCACCGAGGCCGGGAACGCGACCTCGACGTCCGAAGTGGTCACGACCGCGACCGGCGTGGCATCCGAGACCAGGAACTCGATCCGGTCGGCCGGCGAGTTCGGGTCGATCGGCAGGTAACCGGCACCGGCCTCGAGCACCGCGAGCAGCGCCACGATCAGATCGAGCGAGCGCGGCATCGCGACCGCGACCAGATCCTCCGGTCCGGCACCGACATCGATGAGATGACGTGCCAGGCGGTGCACCCGCGCACCGAGTTCGCGGTAGGACAACTGCTCGTCGCCGAACCGCACCGCGACGGCGTCGCCGCGTTCGGCGACGCGCGCCTCGAACATGTCGACGAGTGTCGTGCCGGCCGGTGCGACATCGTCGCCCAGCGAATTCCAGCGCGAGACGACCAGTTCGCGTTCGAAGTCGTCGACGATCTCGATGTCGCCGACCACCGCGGCCGGATCCTCGGCCACTCCGCGCAGGATGCGCAGCAGCTGCTCCGCGAAGGCCGCGACCCGCAGGTCGTCGAACAGATCGGTCGCGTAGGTGACGGCGAAGTCCATACCGGCCGCCGAACCGTCCTCGCCGACGGTCTCGGCGAAGGTGAACTGCAGGTCGAACTTGGCGGTGGGCGCCTCGTAGTCGACCGCCGCGGCGGTGACGCCGTCGAGGTCGAACTCGACCCGGCCGGTGTTCTGGAAGGTCAGGGCCACCTGGAACAGCGGGTGACGCGCCTGCGAGCGCTGCGGGTCGAGGATCTCCACGAGCCGCTCGAACGGGACGTCGGCGTTCGCGAAGGCGTCGAGGTCGGTGTCGCGCACCTCGGCGAGGAGGTCCTGGAACCGGATGTCGTTGCGCACACCGACACGCAGCACGAGCGTGTTGACGAACATGCCGACGAGGTCGTCGAGGGCGGCCGCGCCGCGACCCGCGATCGGGGTGCCGATCGCGATGTCCTCGCTGTCGGACAGTCGCGCCAGCAGCACCGCCAGCGCCGCGTGCACGACCATGAACAGGGACGTGTTCCGCTCCCGGGCAAGGTTTTCCAGCGCCGAGTGCAGCTCGGGTTCGATACGGAACCGGCTGGTGCGTCCGGTGTTCGACGCGACCTCGGGGCGAGCACGATCCGACGGCAGGTCAAGCTGGTCGGGAAGGTCCGCCAGCTGCGCGGTCCAGTACTCCACCTGGCGCGAGAGCACCGAACGCGGATCGTCCTCGGAGCCGAGGACGTCGCGCTGCCACAACGCGTAATCGGCGTACTGCACCTCGAGCGGCGCCCAGTTCGGAGCCTCCCCGCGCGAACGGTTCGCGTAGGCGACCATGATGTCGCGCGCGAGCGGCCGCAGCGAGAAGCCGTCGGACGCGATGTGGTGGACCACGAGGAACAGCACGTGCTCACGCCCGCCGAGCGAGAACAGCACGACCCGCAGCGGCACCTCGCTCGTGACGTCGAAGCCGGCCGAGGTGAGCTGCTCCGCCCGCTCGAACAGGCTGCTCTCGGCGACCCGCTCGACGGGCAGCTCCACCGTGTAGGGCGGCTGCACCGACTGGTGGCCGACGCCGTCGATGTCCGGGTAGACCGTCCGCAGCGACTCGTGCCGCTCGACGACGTCGCCGAGCGCGGTGCGCAGCGCGTCGACGTCGAGGTCCCCGGTGAGGCGAACACCGACGGGGATGTTGTTCGCCGCGGAGGCCGGATCGAAGCGGTTGAGGAACCACATGCGCTGCTGCGCGGGCGACAGCGGGATCCGCTCCGGACGCTCGCGCCGTTCGAGGGCGGGCCGCGACCCGGCTCCCCCGAACTGTTCGACGCGGACCGCGAGGGCCTCGACGGTGGGGGCGTCGAACAGGGCACGGACGGGGACGGTCGTATCGAGGGCGTCGCCGAGACGGGCGACCACCTGCGTCGCCACGAGCGAGTTCCCACCGAGCGCGAAGAAGTCGTCGGTACGGCCGACGCGCGGGACACCGAGCACCTGCGCGAAGACACCCGCGACGATCTCCTCGACCGGCGTGCGCGGCGGCATGAACTCCTGCACCTCGAAGGTCGGTGCGGGCAGCGCGCGACGGTCGACCTTGCCGCTCGTGTTGAGCGGCAGCGAGTCGAGCACGACGATCGCCGCGGGCACCATGTACGACGGCAGTCGCGAGAGCAGCGCGGTCTTCACGTCCGCCGGGTCGATGTCGGCGCCGGCGATCGGCACGACGTACGAGACGAGCTGCGGTCCGGATCGGGGATCCTCGCGCACCACCGTCACGGCACGACCGATCGCGGGCTGCGAGGTGAGTGCGGTGTCGATCTCGCCGAGTTCGATCCTCAGACCGCGAAGCTTGACCTGCTGATCGGTGCGGCCGATGTAGTCGAGTTCGAGGCGGTCGCCGCCGGCGGTGCGCACCCACCGCACCAGGTCGCCGGTGCGGTACAGCCGACCACCGGAGGTGGAGAACGGGTCGGCGACGAAGCGTTCCGCGGTCAGGTCCGGCCGACCGTGGTAGGCGCGGGCGAGCTGCGCACCGGACAGGTACAGCTCTCCGGCGACGCCCACCGGGACGGGCCGCAGCCGCGCGTCGAGGACGCGGGCGGCGGTGTTCCACACCGGCGAGCCGATCGGCACCGCGGGGTGGTCGTCGGGTTCGGCGGTGCGGTGCATCGTCTGGATGGTGGTCTCGGTGGGACCGTAGAGGTTGTGCACCGGTGCTGCGCCGAGCTTGCGGAAGCGGGCGGTGCTCTCGCCGGAGAGACTCTCGCCACCGCAGAAGACGTGGGTGAGCGAGGCCGCGGCCTCCTCCCCCAGGTGCTCGAGCACCGCGTCGAAGACGGTCGGCACGAACTGGACGACGGTGATGCCGGCCCGGGCGATCTCGGCGGCCATTCCGGCGGGTTCGCGGTGCAGGCCCGGCGACGCGACGACCGTGCGTGCGCCGGCGTGCAGCGGCAGGAAGAGCTCCCAGACCGATGCGTCGAAGGTGACCGGCGTCTTGAGGAGCACACGATCGTCGGCGGAGAGGGCGAATTCGTCCTGCATCCACGACAACTGGTTGACCACCGCGCCGTGCGGCACGGCGACGCCCTTGGGGCGGCCGGTGGAACCGGAGGTGTACAGGACGTAGGCGAGGTGCTCGGCCCGCAACGGACGGATCCGCTCGTCGTCGCGGACGGGCGAGCCGTCGCGGCCGGAGAGGTCGACGGCGTCGATCTCGACGATCGGGATGTCCCCGAAACCTGTCCGGTCCCGGAACTCGTCCCAGGATGCGACGAGAACCAGTGAGGGAGCGGAAGATTCGAGGACGTACGCGATGCGGTCGGCGGGCTGTTCGAGGTCGAGCGGCACGTAGGCGCCGCCGGCGGCGATCACCGCGTGGACGGCGACGAGCATGTCGACGGACCGGCCGATCGCCACACCCACCCGGGTCTCCGGGCCGACGCCCGACTCGACGAGATGGCGTGCGAACGCGTTGACCCGCTCCCCGAACTCGCGGTAGGTCAGCGGCGTCCCGACCGCGTCGGTGCCGGGCACGACGGCGAGGACATCGGGCGTGCGCTCGACCTGCGCATCGAGCAGCGCGGGCAGGGTCGCGGTCGTGCCGAGATCGGTGCGAGCACCGTGCGCGGCGGCGTCGACGGCGTCGCGTTCGCCGGCGGTGAGCAGCGGCAGTTCGTCGATCCCGGTGCCGGGAGTCTCCGTCGCGGCGGCGAGCAGACGGACGAACCGCTCACCGAGGACGTCGATCGTCTCGGCGTCGAACAGGTCGGTCGCGTAGGAGAGTTCGACGACCCACCCGTCGGACGATGCGCCTTCGGTGTCGGCGTCGAGGACCGTCATGACGAGGTCGAACTTGGACAGTCCGTTGTCGAGGGGCACGTTCGTCACCGAAAGTTCCGGCAGCTGCAGCGACACCTGTCCGAGATTCTGGAAGGCCAGCATCACCTGGAACAGGGGGTTGTGCGCCTGGGTGCGGACCGGGGCGAGGACGTCGACGAGACGCTCGAACGGGATCTCGGCGTGGGCGAACGCGCCGAGGTCGACCTCGCGGACGTGGGCCAGCAACTCGTCGAAGGTGGCGGTGACGTCCACCCGGGTCCGCAGGACGAGGGTGTTGACGAACATGCCGATCAGGTCGTCGAGGGAGCGTTCGCCGCGCCCGGCGATCGGCGTGCCGATCGCGATGTCGTCGGATGAGCTCAGACGCGCGAGCAGCGTCGCGAGCACCGCGTGCACGACCATGAATTCGGTCGTGCGCCGCTGCTGCGCGAGACGTTCCACCGCGGCGCGCAGGTCGGGATCGATCGTCAGCCGGGTGACGGCACCGCGGTACGACGCGACCGCCGGACGCGGCCGGTCCGTGGGCAGGCCGAGGCTCTCCGGCAGGTCGGCGAGGGTTTCGGTCCAGTAGCCGATCTGGCGGGCCAGCACCGACTCCGGATCGTCTTCCGCGCCGAGCACTTCGCGCTGCCAGAGGGTGAAGTCGGCGTACTGGATCTCGAGCGGGGTCCAGGCCGGAGCCTCGCCCTGCGCCCGGGCCGCGTAGGCGATCATGATGTCGCGGGTCAGCGGCACCATCGAGAAACCGTCGGCGGCGATGTGGTGCAGGACCGCGACGAGCACGTGCGAGTCGGGTCCGGTCTCGAACAGCCGAACCACCATCGGCACGTCGCGCACGACGTCGAAGGTGGTCGCCGCGAGTGCCCGCAGTTCGGCAGGCAGGCGGTCTGCGTCGATGCGGGTGACGGCCAACTCGACCGGCACCTCCGAGACCGGCAGCACCTTCTGGTAGCCGTAGCCGTCGACGTCGGGGTAGACGGTGCGGAGCGATTCGTGCCGTGCGACGACGTCGCGCAGCGCGGTCCCGAGCGCAGCGACGTCGAGCGCACCGGACAGGTGCACGGCCACCGGGATGTTGTTGACCGCGGACTCCGGGTCGAAGCGGTTGAGGAACCACATGCGTTGCTGCGCGAGCGACAGCGGAACCCGTTCGGGGCGGCGCCCGGCGACGAGCGGTGTGCGGGCCGCACCCGACGAGTCGGCCTCGACGGCGGCGGCGAGGGCCTCGACGGTGGACGCCTCGAAGATCGCGCGCAATGCCACTCGGCCACCGAGGGATTCGCCGATGCGGGAGACGGCCTGTGTTGCGATCAGCGAGTTGCCGCCGAGCGCGAAGAAGTCGTCGTCGAGACCGACGCGTTCGAGTCCGAGGACGTCGGCGAAGACCGACGCGACGATCTGTTCGACCGGGGTCGTCGGGGCGCGGAACTCCTTGACCTCGAAGATCGGGGCCGGCAGGGCCTTGCGGTCGAGCTTGCCCGACGATCCGAGCGGGAACTCGTCGAGCACGACGTAGACCGACGGCACCATGTAGGCCGGCAGCGAGCCGGCGAGACGACGCGAGACGGAGGTGGTGTCGAGCGACCGGCCGTCGGCGGCGACGAGATAGGCGACGAGGTGCTCACCGGAGTGGGCGTCCGAGCGCACGAGCACGACGGCCTGATCGACGTCGCCGAGCGCGAGCAGAGCCGTCTCGATCTCGCCGAGTTCGATGCGCAGACCGCGCAGCTTGACCTGGAAGTCGGTACGGCCGATGTATTCGAGTTCGGCACGCGCCGTGCGTGCGTCGGAGGTCTCCCGGGCGACCCACCGCACGAGATCGCCCGTGCGGTAGAGCCTCTCCCCCGCCCCGTACGGCGAGGCGACGAAGCGTTCCGCCGTCAGATCCGGCCGCGCCACGTAACCGCGCGCCAGCTGGACACCCGACAGGTAGAGCTCACCCGCGACACCGACCGGCACCGGATGCAGTCGGCCGTCGAGGACGTGGACGCCGGTGTTCCAGACCGGGACGCCGATCGGCACCGACACCGCGTCGGCTGCGGTGACCTCGTGGTAGGTCACGTCGACGGCCGCCTCGGTGGGGCCGTACAGGTTGTGCAGGCGAGCGCCCGGCAGGATCGACCGCAGGCGTGCGGCGACCGATGCGGGCAGCGCCTCGCCCGAGGCGAAGACCATCCGCAACGATGAGGCCGAGGCCGCGGCGTTCTCGGCGACGAAGACCGCGAGCATGGACGGCACGAAGTGCGCGACCGTGACGCCGCGGTCGGCCATGACCCGGGCGAGATAGGCCGGGTCCCGATGACCGTCGGGAAGTGCGATCTCGAGTCGCGCACCGATCTGCAGGGGCCAGAAGAACTCCCACACCGACACGTCGAAGGTGAACGGCGTCTTCTGCAGGACTACGTCGTCGCGACCGAGGCCGTACTCGTCCTGCATCCACAGCAGGCGGTTGACGATTGCACCGTGCGGCACCGCGACACCCTTGGGCCGTCCCGTCGAACCGGACGTGAAGATGACGTAGGCGGTGTTCGCCGGCGTGAGCGTGGCGATGCGATCGGCATCGGTGATCGGGCCGGACGGCAGGTCGGACACATCGAGCGTGTCGATCTCGATCGTGTGCGCGGCCGCGGTCGACCCGAAGGCGTCGCGGGTGGTGGTCAGCACCGCGACCGGCGCCGCCGTGTCGAGGATGTACGCGTTGCGGTCGGCGGGCTGATCGGGGTCGAGCGGCAGGTAGGCGCCGCCGGCCTTGACGATCGCGTACATGCCGACGAGGAGGTCGAGGGATCGCCGCACCGCGAGTCCGACGGTCGACTCCGGTCCGACACCCTGCGAGATCAGATGGCGGGCAAGGCGGTTCACTCGCGCGTCGAAGTCCGCGTAGGTCAGCTGCTCGCCCTCGAAGGCCACGGCCGCGGCGTCGGGATCCGTCGCCACCCGGGCGTCGAACAGGTCGACGAGAGTGGCCGGTTCCAGCTCGTGCGCGGTGTCGTTCCACGATTCGAGGACCGCGAGTCGCTCGTCGGCGTCGAGCAGGTCGATGTCGCCGACGACGACCTCGGGTTCGCGCACCACGGCCTCGAGGATGCGGACGAAGCGATCGGCGAATCCGCGCACCGTCGCGTGATCGAACAGGTCGGTCGCATAGGTGAACGCCGCTCCGAGACCGTTCGGCGTGCCGTCCTCCGCGAAGTCCTCGGTGAGGGTGAGCTGCAGGTCGAACCTGGCGACCGCCGTGTCGATGTCGAGCACGTCGAGGGTCAGGCCACGCAGTTCGACGTGCGCGGCGCGCAGGTTCTCGAACGAGAGCATCACCTGGAACAGCGGGTGCCGGGCGGTGGAGCGGGTCGGGTTGAGCACCTCGACGAGCCGCTCGAACGGCACGTCGGCGTGGCCGAAGGCGCCGAGCGCCGCATCGCGTGCCCGTGCGAGATGCGCGGTGAACGGCCTGCCCGAATCGACATCCGTGCGCAGCACGAGGGTGTTGACGAACATGCCGATCAGGTCGTCGAGCGCCTGCTCGCCGCGACCCGCGACCGGGGTGCCGATCGCGATGTCGTCCTGACCGGACATCCTCGCGAGCAACACGCTCAGGGCCGCGTGCACCACCATGAACAGCGATGCGTTGCGGGTACGTGCCAGCGCCACGAGCTCGCGGTGCAGTTCCGGATCGATCGGGAAGTCCACGGTCGCACCGGAGTACGACTGCACGGCCGGCCGCGGACGGTCGGCGGGCAGATCGAGCTGGTCGGGCGCACCGGCGAGGGTGCGACGCCAGTAGTCGAGCTGCCGGGAGATCAGCGACTGCGGATCGTCCTCGGATCCGAGTACCTGCCGCTGCCACAGCGTGTAGTCGGCGTACTGCACCGGCAGGGGTGCCCACGAGGGCTCCTCCCATTCGGTGCGGGCAGTGTAGGCGACCATGATGTCGCGCGCCATGGGGCCGGTGGACCAGCCGTCGGCCGAGATGTGGTGCACGACGAGCGCGAGCACGTGTTCCTGGTCGCCGAGTTCGAACAGTTCGGCGCGGATCGGCACGTCCGACGTCACGTCCAGTCCGGTGAAGACCAGGCGCCGCACGGACGCGGACAGCTCGTCGGGGGTGATCCGGGTCGGGGTCAGATCCGGCACGACCTCCGCCGCGGCACGGACGACCTGGTGCGGTCCGTTCGGCGAGTCGGGGAAGACGGTGCGCAACGACTCGTGCCGATCGATGACGTCCATGATCGACACCTGCAGTGCGGCGACGTCCAGTTCGCCGGTCAGGCGCAGCGCCATCGGGAGGTTGTAGGTGGACGACCGCGGATCGAAGCGGTTGAGGAACCACATGCGCTGCTGCGCGAGCGACAGCGGAACACGTTCGGGCCGCGGCATCTTCGTCAGGGCGATGCGCGCTCCGCGACCTGCCTCCTGCTCGACGCGCACCGCCAGGGCCGCCACCGAACTGGATTCGAACAGCGCCCGAACCGGCACCTGCGCGTCGAGGGCGACACCGAGCCGGGAGACGACCTGCGTGGCGAGCAGCGAGTTGCCGCCGAGTTCGAAGAAGTCGTCGTCGAGACCCACGCCCTGGACGCCGAGTACCTCGGCGAAGACGTTCGCGACCGTCTCCTCGATGGGAGTGGTCGGGGCACGGAACTCGCGGTAGCTGATGCCGAGATCGGGCTCGGGCAGGGCACGGCGGTCGAGTTTGCCGACCGGGTTGAGCGGCACCTCGTCGAGCACGACGATCTGCGACGGCACCATGTACGACGGTAGCGAGCGGCCGACGTGATCGGCGAGTTCGGCAGGATCGATCTGCTCGTCCCCGTGCACGTACGCGACGAGCGCGGTCTGCCCCGACGGCATCTCGTGTCCGACGGTGGTCGCGAAGGCGACCGAGGGGTGGGTCAGCAGTGCGGCGTCGATCTCCCCGAGTTCGATGCGGTAGCCGCGGACCTTGACCTGGAAGTCGGCGCGTCCGGCGAACTCGATGCGGCCCTGCTCGTCCCAGCGCACGATGTCGCCGGTGCGGTACATCCGGGTTCCGTTCGCGCCGAACGGGTTCGCCACGAACCGGTCGGCGGTGAGCGCCGGACGCCGATGGTAACCGCGGGCGAGCACGTCGCCCGCGAGATAGAGCTCACCCGCGACACCGGCGGGGACCGGGCGGAGCCGGCTGTCGAGGACCAGGGCGTGCACGCCCGCCACGGGCCGTCCGATGGTGATCGGCCCGGACGGTTCGAGCAGAGCGCGCGTCGAGACGATCGTGGTCTCGGTCGGCCCGTAGGCGTTGTAGAAGTTGCGGCCGGGCGCCCAGCGGGAGACGAGGTCGGCCGTGGACACGTCGCCACCGACGTTCACGACGCGCAGGGCGTCGAGTCCGCTCGGGTCGACGGAACCGAGCACCGCCGGGGTGATGACGGTGTGGGTGACGCCGGTGCGTTCGATGAGCGCGCGCAGTTCGGCGCCGCCGTAGACGGACGGCGGTGTCACGACGAGTTCGGCGCCGGTGGACCCGGCCAGCGTCCAGTCGAGGACCGTCGGGTCGAAGCTCGGCGAGCAGATGTGCAGGAGCTTCGATTCCTCTGTCACGCCGTACAGTTCGACGGTCTCGCGGACGAGACCGGCGAGGCCGCGGTGGGTGACGGCGACGCCCTTGGGCTTGCCCGTCGAACCGGAGGTGTAGATGACGTAAGCGGTGTGGTCGAGGCGCAGCGGCGCAGCGCGGTCGGCGTCGGTGAGCGGGCCGTCCGGGTAGGACGCGCACGCGTCGACGAACTCGGGGTCGTCGAGTCGGATCCACTCGGTGGCCGAGGACAGACCGGTGGCGTACTCCCCCGTCGTCAGACCGAAGACGGCCGACGAGTCGTCGAGCATGTGGGTGACGCGTTCGGCCGGGTACTCCGGGTCGACGGGCGTGTAGGCGGCGCCGGTCTTGGCGACCGACCACACGGCGAGCACCATCTCCCACGACCGTGGGAAGGCCAGCGCGACGATGCCGTCGGGCCGGGCACCGCGCTCGACGAGCCGCCGGGCGATGCGGTTCGACCACGTGTCGAGTTCGCGGTAGGTCAGGACGGTGTCGCGGTCGCGGAGGGCGACGCGGTCGGGATGGTCGACGGCGCCGGTGGTCAGCAGTTCCGCCAGGGTGCGGGCCTCGGCAGGCTCGGGCCCCGTCGCCGTGAGCAGGCGTTCGGCCTCCCCGGGCGAGAGGATCGCCAGGTCGCCCACGCAGGTCGACGCATCGGCGACGATCCCGGCGAGAATCCGCGCGAAGCGTTCGGCGAAGACGGCGACCGTCGCGGCGTCGAACAGGTCGGTGGCGTACTCGAACAGGGCGTCGAGGCCGGCGGGTTCGCCGTCGTCACCGGTCTTCTCGGTCACCCACAGCTGGATGTCGAACTTCGAGATCGGCACGTCCAGTTCGGCGCCGACGGCGTGGACTCCCGCGAACGAGACGTCGCGCGCGGTGCCCGGTTCGAGGGACAGCGCGGCCTGGAACAGCGGGTGCCGCGCGGTCGAGCGCGGCGGGTTGAGCACCTCGACGAGACGCTCGAAGGGGACGTCTGCGTTCGAGAACGCCGTCAGGTCGGTCTCCCGGACGCCGGCGAGGTAGTCCTCGAACGAAACGCCGGGATCGACCCTGGTGCGCAGGACGAGGGTGTTGACGAACATGCCGATCAGGTCGTCGAGATCCTTCTCCCCACGACCTGCCACGGCGGTACCGATGGCGATGTCGTCGGAACCGCTGAGGCGGGACAGCAGCGCCGCGTAGGCAGCGTGGACGATCATGAACAGCGACGCGTGCTGCCTGCGGGCGAGGTCGACGAGACCGCGGTGGGTCTCGGCGTCGATCGCGAAGCGGTGCTTGTCGCCGTTGTAGGAGGAGACGGCGGGCCGGGTCCGGTCGG
Organism: Rhodococcus sp. IEGM1339; assembly: GCF_050321925.1. Lineage (NCBI taxonomy): Bacteria > Bacillati > Actinomycetota > Actinomycetes > Mycobacteriales > Nocardiaceae > Rhodococcus > Rhodococcus sp. IEGM1339. The sequence goes on along the minus strand of NZ_JBNQFT010000011.1, from coordinate 57,553 downwards.
TGGGCAGGTCGAGCTCGTCGGGCAGACCGTCGAGCTCGTTCACCCAGTAGTCGAGCTGCTGCGCCGCAACGGAATTCGGGTCGGCCTCGTCGCCGAGGGCCTCTCGCTGCCAAACGGCGTAGTCGGCGTACTGGACGGGAAGCGGCGTCCAGCTCGGCTTGTTCCCCTCGGCGCGGGCGCTGTAGGCCGTGACCACGTCGCGGGCGAAGGGGCCGAACGAGGAGCCGTCGGCGGCGATGTGGTGCAGCACCATGGCCAGGACGTAGTCGTCGGGGGCGAGCCGGTACAGCGCGACCCGGAAGGGGACGTCGCGGACGACGTCGAAACCGCGGCTCGCGAGGTCGACGACGGCCGCGTGCAGGTCCTGCTCGTCGACGTCGATCGGCTCGAGCGGGACGACGACCTGCTCGACCGGAAGGATCGTCTGCTGCGGCTCGCCGTCCACCTCGGGGTAGACGGTCCGCAGGCTCTCGTGCCGCGCCACCACGTCGGCGAAGGCGTCGGACACCGCTGCGGGATCGACGGCGCCGGTGAGCCGCACCGTGAACGGAAGGTTGTAGGCGGCGGTGCTGACGTCGAAGCGGTTGAGGAACCAGATCCGTTGCTGCGCAGTCGACAACGGCAGCACGTCGGGTCGCGGTCGGGCGACGAGCGGGGACCGCGCGCCGGTACCGATCTGCTTGGCGAGCCGGGTCGCGAGACCCACGACCGTGGACGCCTCGAACAGCACACGCACGGGCACCTGGGTGTCGAGCGCGGCTCCGATGCGGGAGACCACCTGGGTGGCGACGAGGGAGTTGCCGCCGAGTTCGAAGAAGTCGTCGTCGAGACCGACACGTTCGACACCGAGGACCTCGCCGAACGCTTCGGCGACGGCACGCTCGGCGGGGGTGCGCGGCTCACGGAAGACGCGGGTGCTGCTGAAGACCGGCTCCGGCAGCGCCTTCCGGTCGAGCTTGCCGCTCGTGTTGAGCGGCAGCGCGTCGAGCACCATGAGCGACGCCGGAACCATGTACGACGGCAGCGACCGGCCGGCATGATCGGCGAGATCGGAAGGGTCGATGGTGCGGCCGGGAGCCGCGACGACGTACCCCACGAGCTGGTCCCCGGTGGGGGTCCCCACCACGAGCACGACGGCCTGCGAGACGGCGGAGTGCGCGAGGAGCACCGCTTCGATCTCGCCGAGTTCGATGCGCTGGCCGCGGAACTTGACCTGGAAGTCGGTGCGGCCGATGTATTCGAGCAGACCCGTGCCGTCGGCGGCGGTCTCCCACCGCACCAGGTCGCCGGTGCGGTACATCCGCTCGCCGGGCGCCCCGAAGGGGTCGGCGAGGAAACGGTCGGAGGTCAGGTCGGGACGGTCGAGATATCCGCGCGCGAGCTGGACGCCGGCGAGGTAGAGCTCGCCGGGTCGGCCCACCGGCACCGGCCGCAGCCGCCGGTCGAGGACGTATGCGCGGCTGTTCCACTGCGGGACGCCGATCGGGACGCTGTGCACGTCGCCGGGAGCGGCCCGGTGGTAGGTGATGGAGACCGCGGCTTCGGTGGGTCCGTACAGGTTGTGGAGCCCGGCCGGGCACATGCGCGCGAAGTCCGCGGCGGTCTCGGACGGCAGGGCCTCACCGATGACGAAGACGTGCCGCAGCGAATCACACGTCCCGGCAGGCGCATTCGCGACGAAGACGGTGAGCATCGACGGCACGAAGTCGGTGATCGTGATGCCGTGCTCGGCGATCTTGTTCGCGACGTAGACCGGGTCGCGGTGCCCGTCGGGCGTCGCGATCACGAGGGTCGCGCCGACGCGCAGGGGCATGAAGAAGCCCCACAGCGACACATCGAAGGTCGTCGCGGTCTTCTGCAGGTACACGTCGGTGGAGGTCAGACCGTACTGGTCGTTCATCCACTGGATCTGGTTGTCGATCGCCACGTGGCTCACGGCCACGCCCTTCGGCCGGCCCGTCGAACCGGAGGTGAAGATGACGTAGGCGGTCGTGTCCGGCAGGATCGGTCCGCGTCGTTCGGCGTCGGTGAGCGGTGTCGTGCCGAACCGCGCGTGGTCGAAGGTGTCGACGTCTATCGTGGGGATGCCCTCGGGCAGCGTCACGTCGTCGCGTGCCGTGGTGAGCACCGCCGCGGGGTGGGCGGTCTCGAGGATGTAGGCGGTGCGATCGGCGGGGTGGTCGGGGTCGATCGGCACCCAGGCACCACCCGCCTCGACGATCGCGTACATGCCGACGACGAGCTCGAGCGAGCGTCGGATGGACAGTCCGACGAGGGACTCGGGGCCGACACCGAGATCGACCAGTGCCCGGGCAAGGCTGTTCACCCGCGCGGCGAATTCGGCGTAGGTCAGCGATTCGCCTTCGAAGACCAGCGCGGTCGCCTCGGGAGAGGTCGCGACCCGGTCGTGGAACTCCGCGAGCAGGTCGCGGCGCTGCACGGGATGGTCGGTGCGGTTCCAGTCGCGGACGACCCGGTCGAGTTCGGTGCCGCCGGCGAGCGGGATGTCCCAGACGGGCCGGTCGGAGGCCGAACCGACGAAGCGGTCGAAGAACTCGACGAACCGCGCGTGGTCGGAGGCGGCCCGGTCGGGTCCGTAGAGATTCGGGTTCGACTCGAAGTCGATGTGGGTGTTGTCGCCGCTGGTGTAGACGTTGACGCCGAGATCCTCGATCAGACCGGTGGACAGGATGTTGATCCGTCCCACCATGTCGCCGAGTCGGACCTCGTTGTCGAACAGCATGATGTTGACCCACGGTCCGAAGAAGGTGGACTGCGCTCCACCCGCCGAGGTCGCGGCGCGGTCGCGGACGATGTCCTCGTGCCGGTAGCGCTGGTGACGCAGCGCGCCCGAGACGGCAGCACCGGACGCCGCGATCAGGTCGTGCACAGTGGTCTCGTCGGTCACGCTCAGCCGGAGCGGGACGACGTTCGAGACCATGCTGCCGGAGCGGCGCAACAGGGCGGTCGTGCGAGCCGCGACGGGCAGGCTCAGGACGACGTCGGTCTGCCCGGTCATCTGGGCGACGTAGGCCGCGAACGCCGCGATGACGGCGGTCGCCAGACTCGTGTTCTCCCGCTCTGACAGCTGCTCGACGCGACGTTCGGTCTCATCCGACAACGCCGCGCTGTCGATGCGGCTGACCGGCGCGGGCGCCGCGGTGCGGCCGGCGAGGCTCGTGGGTTCCTCGATGCCCTCGATCTGCTGCGCCCAGTACTCGCGGTCGTCGGCGAACCGCTTCGATCCGCGGTACTCCATCTCGACGTCGTGGACCTTGCGCAGATCGGACGCGAGGCTCGGGGACGGTTCGACGCCGTCGACCGACGCCGTGTAGAGCTCGGCGATGCGGGTCATGAAGGTCGCGGCGGCGAAACCGTCGAGCGCGAGATGGTGGACGCGGTTGTACCAGAAGTAACGACGGTCACCGATGCGCAGGACCGTCGCGGAGATCAGCCGGTCGCGGAGGACGTCGACGGGACGGCTGCGGTCGTCGCGCATCCAATCGAGCGCGGCCTGGCGAGGATCGGGCTCGCCCCGAAGATCCTCGTACCCGACGGACTCTTCGAGAGTGGGGTCGACGAGCTGGTAGGGCTGGGCGTCGACCTCGATGAACCGGAGGAAACCCGATCCCATCTCGTGGGCGGCGCGGACACTCGCGGCACGCAGCAGGTCGCGGTCGAGGTCGCCCTCGAGTTCGACGTACTGAGCGATGTTGGCGGGCACCGTCGGATCGACGTGCTGAGCGAACCACATGCCCAGCTGTGCCGGCGAGAGCGGAAAGGCCCCGGGCGGCACGATGCCCTGCGCGTTCGCCGCTTCCGATCCGCCGCTACCCAGCGAGTCCAATCCCCAACCTCTCTCTCACCGTCGCGCAACCCCCATCGGCGGCAGCTTGCGCAGCGCACAACCTTCTCGGTTTATCTGCTGACCAGGTGGGAATCGTTACGGCGCGGCCGGGCGGTAGGACTCTCCGCAGGACCGGACGCAGCAACGAATCCCCGGCCTTTCGGCCGAGGCGCCCGAAGCAGGTTACCCGCCGGTCATCACCGGAGCCCATGACATACGCATCGGTCCCAATCTACAGGGTGCCCACCCGGCGCCGACCAGCTGTCACCCGAGTGCGGACGATCACGTCCACGCCACGGCGATGATCACGTTGAGAATGCCCAGACCACCGGCGACATGGGCGAGGGTCGCGGTCGAGCCGGGATTCTGCTTCTCCTTCCTCAGGCCGATGAACGCCACGACGAGCACGGCGAGGGCGACCAGCAGCTTGATGCCGATCTTCATGTGGTTCACCTCGACGACGTCCTGCGCCTCCCGCAGACCGACCAGGGCCAGACCCGTCACGACCTGCAGGATGGCGCCGTGCAGCATGCCGGCGACGACGCGCGGTTCCTTGATGACCGCGAGCCACGAACCGATGATGCCCGCGAGGCCGATGAAGTGCAGGATGAGGAAGATCTTGATGGCGATGTCCATGGGCGCAATCCGACCATTCGGGACGGGGACTGTCCAGTTAGGTGACGCTCATGGTGTGCCCCGGATCACGCCTGGTCGCGGTACCAGTCGAGCAGGTCGGGCTCGTCGATCGCGGTGCGGTCGACGACGCGGCCGGGATCGGCTCCCTGCAGGATCCGTTTGAGGGGAACCTCGAGCTTCTTACCGGTGCGGGTGTGCGGCACCCCGGGCGCGGCGACGATCTCGTCGGGCACGTGCCGGGGCGAGGCATGCTCGCGCACGGCCGCACGGATCCGTTCCTTCAGGTCGTCGGTGAGCGTGACGCCCTCGGCGAGGACGACGAACAGCGGCATGCGGTACGTGCCGTCGGGTTGTTCGATGCCGAGGACGAGCGACTCGACGACCTCGGGCAGGTTCTCCACGGCCTGGTAGATATCGGCACTGCCCATCCGCACACCGTGGCGGTTGAGGGTGGAGTCGGACCTGCCGTGCATCTCGAAGGTTCCGCGCTCGGTGATCGTGATCCAGTCGCCGTGGCGCCACACACCCGGGTAGACGGAGAAGTACGCATCGCGGTAGCGACTGCCGTCCGGGTCGTTCCAGAACCGCACGGGCATGGACGGCATGGGGACGGTCACCACGAGTTCGCCGACCTCTCCGCGCACCGGCCGGCCCCCTTCGTCGAAGGCGTCGACCGCCACGCCGAGGCAGGGCACCGAGATCTCTCCCGGCCACACGGGCACCGTGGGGACGGCGCCGACGAAGGCCGTCACGACGTCGGTCCCGCCGGAGATCGACATCACCTGCACGTGCTCGCCGGCGTTGTCCGACAGCCACGCCGACGACGAGGCGGGCAGCGTCGACCCGGTGACCCCGACGCCGCGGAGGGCCGACAGATCGTGGTCGTCCTGCGGGACGACACCGGCCTTGATGCAGGCCAGCACATAGCCGGGGCTCGTCCCGAGCACCGTGACGTTCTCCTCGGCCGCGATCCGCCACAGGCGATCGACCTCGGGATGGGACGGGGCGCCGTCGTAGGTGACGACGGTGCATCCCACGAGCAGCCCCGAGAGCAGGAAGTTCCACATCATCCAGCTCGGGCTGGTGTACCAGAGGAAGCGGTCGCCGGGACGGAGGTCGAGGTGCAGCGACAACGCCTTGAGGTGTTCGAGCAGCACACCACCGTGGCCGTGCACCAAGCCTTTCGGTGGGCCGGTGGTGCCGGAGGAGAAGACCACCCACAACGGATGGTCGAAGGGAACGGGTAGGGGTTCGAGAGCGGCGTCGCCGGAGACAGCGTCCCGCCAGTCCAGAACGGTCCCGGTCTGCCCGGACGTGTCGAACCCGGACGTGTCGAACGATGTCTCCTCCTCCGACACGACGACCGTCAGGGCGAGGCCGGGCATCGCGGCGCGGAGTACGTCCACCTCGTCGACGCGGTCGTGCCGCCGTCCTGCGTAGCGGTATCCGGTTGCCGTGACGAGTGCTCGTGGTTCGAGTCTGGCCAGACGGTCGATCGCCGCAGGTGCGGCGTAGTCCTGTCCACATCCGGCCCAGACGGCCCCGATGCTCGCCGTGGCGAGCAGGGCGACGATCGCTTCGGGGATGTTGGGCAGGTAGCCGACGACACGATCACCCTCCCCCACCCCGTGCGCGCGGAGCGTCGCGGCGAGCGCGGCCGTCCGGCGTTCGAGTTCGGACCAGCAGACCTCGCGTCGGCGTCCCTCCTCGTCGAGGTGGACGATGGCGGCCTCGTCCGGGGGACGCTCCCGGAAGACGTACTCGGCGAAGTTCAGTCGCGCGCCCGGGAACCACACGGCACCGGGCATGGAGGCGTCGGCCAGAGCCGGGCCGGGGTCGGTGTGGGAGACGACGTCGAAGGCGTCCCACACTGCCTGCCAGAATGCGCCGGGCTCGTCGACGGACCACTGCCACAACGCCCGGTAGCCGGGCAGGTCGAGTCCGTGTCTCTCCTCGACGAACCGGGTGAATCCGGTGACGTTCGCCTGCTCGATGTCGACGTCCGTCGGAGTCCATTGCGGTTCCACCACAGTTCACCTCCCGGTCCGGGACCGTACCTGAACACGGACGAAGACCCGCCCGGACCGGCCGGGAACCGTCGTGCACGGACGGACTGCCCGTGCACGACGTCCGAGACGTCCGAAACGGAGCCTCGCGCGAGGACTCTCGGCTACCGCCGCTCGCGCGTCGCAGACGTGTAGATGAGGGTGAGCACCACAGCGACGGCGATGGAGATGATCCAGCGGATCCAGTCGATGCCGGAGGTGTTCTCGTTCCCCTCGGACGAGATCAGACCCCAGATCCAGTAACCGATCAGCGCACCGATGATGCCGATGACGATGGTGATGAGCATCCCCATCGCCTGCTTACCGGGGATCACCAACCTGGCGAGGATACCGATGACTGCGCCGAAGATGATCGTGCCGATGATCTGTCCCATGGTGAGCCTCTCTGTTCGGCGCCGCACCCGGGGCGGCGCAACCTCGACGACCATGTACCCCATCAGTGTCGATCATGAACCCCTCACACGAGGCGGATTCGACGTGCCTGTCGAGTGAACATCCTTCTCCGGCAGGGCCGTGGTCTCACCGGCCCCCGTCCGCTCGTGTCGCCTCGAGCAAGGCGATCGCCTGCTCGCGCATCTCCACCTTGCGGACCTTCCCGGTCACCGTCATCGGGAACTCCTCGACCACGTGCACATAGCGCGGGATCTTGTAGTGGGCGAGCTTGCCGGTGCAGAACGTCCGGAGCGAATCGGCGTCGAGCGGTTCGGCGCCCTCGCGCATCCGGATCCACGCCATGAGTTCCTCGCCGTACTTCGTGTCGGGCACGCCGACGACCTGGGCGTCGAGGATGTCCGGGTGGGTGTAGAGGAATTCCTCGATCTCGCGGGGGTAGATGTTCTCCCCACCCCGGATGACCATGTCCTTGATCCGGCCGGTCACCGAGACGTACCCGTCCTCGTCCATGACGCCGATGTCGCCGGTGTGCATCCATCGGGCCGCGTCGATCGCCTCGGCGGTCTTGTCGGGCTGATCCCAGTAGCCGAGCATCACCGAGTAACCGCGGGTGCATAGTTCGCCGGGTTCGCCGCGCGGCACCGTCAGTCCGGTGACGGGGTCGACGACCTTCACCTCGAGATGCGGGCCGACACGACCGACGGTGCTCACGCGCCGCTCGATGCTGTCGTCGCTGCGGGTCTGCGTCGAGACCGGGGAGGTCTCGGTCATGCCGTAGCAGATGGAGACCTCGCTCATGCCCATCCGGTCGATCACCTGCTTCATCACCTCCACCGGACACGGTGATCCCGCCATGATTCCGGTCCGCAGACTCGACAGGTCGTAGTTGTCGAATCCGGGGTCGGCCAGTTCGGCGATGAACATCGTCGGCACGCCGTACAGCGACGTGCACTTCTCCTCGGCGACCGCACCGAGCGTCGCAGCGGGGTCGAATCCCGGCGCCGGCAACACGGTGGTCGCGCCGTGACTCGTGCACGCGAGGTTGCCCATCGTCATCCCGAAGCAGTGGTACAGCGGGACGGGGATGCAGACCCGGTCGCGTTCGGTGTAGTGGCACAGCTCGCCGACGAAGAAACCGTTGTTGAGCACGTTGTGGTGACTGAGGGTGGCGCCCTTGGGGAAACCGGTGGTGCCCGAGGTGTACTGGATGTTGATCGGATCGTCGGGCGACAACGAGGCCTGGGCCGCGTCGAGCGGTGCCCGGTCCTCGGTGAGCGCGGCGCGGCCGGAGTCGACGAGTTCGTCCCACCGCGGCGAGTCGAGCAGGACGACGTCCTCGAGATCGGGGCAGTTGGGCCGGACGGTCTCGATCATCTGCGCGTAGTCGGAGGTCTTGAACGTCGGGGCGGACACCAGCATCCGCACACCGGCCTGCTCGAGGACGTACTGCAGCTCGTGCAAGCGGTAGGCGGGGTTGATGTTGACGAGGATCGCCCCGATCTTCGCGGTCGCGTACTGCACGAGCACCCACTGCCAGCAGTTGGGTGCCCAGATTCCGACGCGGTCACCCTTGGTGATGCCCGCCCGCAGCATACCGAGCGCGAGCACGTCGATGTCCGCGACGAATTCGGTGTAACTCCAGCGCTTTCCGGCGGCAGAATCGACGAGCGCCTCACGGTCGCCGAAGCGGGCGGCGGTGCGGTCGAGGTTGTCGCCGATGGTGTCGCCGAGCAGCGGGACGTCCCAGGCACCCTGGGTGTAGCTGGGCAGACGGTCGACGTCGAGGCCGGACATCGCATTCTCCTTCACGAGGCGGGGAAACGGCTGTGGTGGCGGTCGTCGGGCTGCTGCCGGACGACCGCCACCGGGGGTGGATCGGTGGGGCGGTGGATCAGAGGGCCCGGTCGCGGGTCTCCACGAGCGCCGCGGTGCAGACCAGGCTCACGAGGCCGATTCCGGCCAGCATGATCCCGATCGCGATACCGCCGTAGGAGGCGGCGAGCGGTGCGGCGATCATCGGCGGGATGGCGCCGCCGAGGACACCGGCGAAGTTGTAGCCCAGACCGGCACCGGTGTAGCGGTAGCGGGTCGCGAACATCTCGGGCAGCAGTGCTCCGCACGGCCCGTAGGCGATACCGAAGATCGCGAGGGTGATCATCATTCCGAGCACGAACGCAATCGGTGAGCCGGTGTCGAGGAGCGGGAACAACACCAGTGCCCAGACCACGGAGAAGGCGCACGAGACCATGATGACCTTCTTGCGCCCGAAGCGGTCGGAATACAGCGCGGACAGCACGATCGCGAGACCGAAGACGAGCGACGAGGCGATGCCCACCACCAGGACGAACGGCCGGTCGAATCCCAGCTCGGACGTCGCGTAGCTGGTCAGGTAGGCCGTGCCCATGTAGAAGAAGGCGAACATGATGGCCAGCGCGCCGCCGGCAAGGAAGATCTCCTTGGCCTGGTAGCGCAACGCGTCGAGGAAGGGCAGCCGGCGCGGGGCCTCGATCTCGGCGGCCGGGGCACTACGGCGGGCTTCCTGCTCCGCACGAAAGACAGGAGTCTCTTCGATGGCGAGGCGCATGTAGAGGCCGATGCCGACGAGAACGATGCTGAGCAGGAAGGGGATCCGCCAGCCGTAGTTCAGGAAGGCGTCGTTGGTGTCGCCGAGGGCGAGACCGGTGAACAGGAAGGTTCCGCTCGACAGGGCGAATGCGATGGCGGGACCGAGCTGCGGGAACATCGCGTACAGACCGCGTTGGCCTGGTGGCGCGTATTCGGCGGTGAGCAGGGTCGCACCGGCCCACTCACCGCCCACTGCGAAGCCCTGGGCGAATCGCAGCAGCACGAGGATGATCGGGGCGGCGACACCGATGGTCTCGGCGCCGGGCAGAAGGCCGATGAGCAGGGTGGAGATACCCATCAGCAGCAGCGTGGAGATCAGCGTCTTCTTGCGTCCGATGCGATCGCCGAAGTGCCCGAACAGCATTGCGCCCACGGGGCGGGCGATGAAGGCGACGGCGAAGGTCGCGAAGGAGGCGACGGTACCTGCGGTCGATCCGAGCGCGGGGAAGAAGACCGTCGGGAAGACGAGCGCTGCGGCGGTGCCGTAGATGAAGAAGTCGTAGAACTCGATCGTCGTGCCCATGCAGCTGGCGACGGCGACGCGCCGGATACCGGGCCCTTCCTTCGAGGGGCCCGCGTGGCGGGGTGTGGATGGATCGGGACGCGAACGTCCCACCGGTCCGGCGACGGGGGGTTCGGCAGCCCCCGGGGTCGACACACTGGTCACGTGAGTCCTCCGTTGTCCGTTCGAACCGCGGGCGTGATCGCCTCGGCGGATGAACGAAACGTAGTGATGCCGGTCACCCCCGCACCACCCCCGAAAGGGGGGTAGAGGTGACCGGCATCACATAGTGCGCCGAACGAACGAAATTGTCAGCGGCCGGCGGCGCCCGCGATCTCCTGGCGCATCTCGCCCCACACGGAGGCGTAGGAGTCGATGTTGGCGGCCGTGGCCCACGCCAGCGAGCCGCCCTTGATCTTCTCCAGGGCCTCGGCGAACAGGTCCTGGTAGCGCGACAGGCGCGGCACGAACGCCGACACGTCGTCGAACAGACTCTGCGCCCGGCGGTCGAGGTCGATGAGGCCGTCGACGAATCCGTCGGCGTCCGCGTTCTCGAGGAGCGTGTTCAGCTCCTCGTCGAGTGGGAGGAACTGGTCGTAGAGCTCCGAGATCGAATCCTCGTCGATGGAGACCCGTTCGGCATCGAGCTGATCGTTCAGCTCGGAGGTGCCCTTGTCGGTGAGGCTGATGCCGCCGCCGTTCTCCGACGCCTTGCCCTGTTCGAGGAGCGCGGCCACCGCAGTCTGGCCGGCCGCCACCGACACACCGAGGTGCGCGGCGATCACCTCGGCAGCGACCTGCTTCTTCAGGCGCACCGTCTGCAGCAGTGCCAGTTCGTCCACGTTGCCTGCGAAGGCCATGCCCACTCCTCGTCGCACCCGCCGGGCGCCCACGTCGTCGTCCGGAATCCGGACGGATTCCGTCCCGATTCTGACGCACACCGGCAACCGGCAGGCGAGTCACCCTCCTCCCGATGGGATCACGCCGATGGGATCACGGGGACAGGCCGGGTACCGGGCACGCGTCGGCGGCCTCGGCGACCACGGTGGGCACATCGGACACCGCGGGCTCCACGCCGGCCTCCCGGTCCCGCCCGGTGAGTGGCCGGTGGGCTTCCAGGAGAGCCATTTCGTCGGAAGTGAACGCGCGCCCCCTGCTGAGGAACCGCACCCCCTCCGGACTCTCGAGACTGAACCCGGAGCCGCGCCCGGGCACCACGTCGAGGACGAGACAGGTGTGCTTCCACGCCTCGAACTGCGAACCGGAGATCCACACCGGCACGGCGTCCGCGCCGACCGGCGGATCGGAGCGGGTCTCCCCTGCCCCGAGGCGCAGGTCGAGGACTCCGAGGAGCACGTCGCAGTCGCCGACGACGAAATCGCCGTCGGGATAACACATCGGCGCGGAGCCGTCGCAGCATCCGCCGGACTGGTGCATCATGAGCGGTCCGTTGCGCTGCGCGAGGCGGCGCAGCAGGGCGACGGCATCGACGGTCGCCACGATTCGCGGGACGGTCACAGGCCTGCCTTTCCGTTGGGGTGCACGGTGTTCCGAGCGTATGGCAACGGCGCCTGCCACGCCGTGCGGACGTGACAGGCGCCGAAGTTCGGATCAGAAGAAGCCCTGTGCCTTGGGGGCGTAGGACACCAGGAGGTTCTTCGTCTGCTGGTAGTGGTCGAGCATCATGAGGTGGTTCTCGCGGCCGATGCCGGACTGCTTGTAACCACCGAAGGCCGCGTGCGCGGGGTACTGGTGGTAGGTGTTCGTCCACACCCGGCCGGCCTGGATGGCGCGACCGGCACGGTAGGCGACGCCACCGTCGCGGGACCACACACCGGCACCGAGACCGTAGAGGGTGTCGTTGGCGATCGAGATCGCATCGTCGAAATCGCTGAAGGACGTCACGGACACGACCGGGCCGAAGATCTCCTCCTGGAAGATGCGCATCTTGTTGTTGCCCTGGAAGATCGTCGGCTGCACGTAGTAGCCGCCCGAGAGGTCGCCGCCGAGATCGGCGCGCTCACCACCGGTGATGACCTTGGCACCCTCGCTCTTGCCGATCTCGATGTACGACAGGATCTTCTCGAGCTGGTCGTTCGAGGCCTGAGCGCCGATCATCGTGTCGGTGTCGAGCGGATCGCCCTGGCGGACGGCCTTGGTGCGGACCGCGGCGAGCGAGAGGAAGTCGTCGAAGATGTCCTGCTGGATCAGCGCACGCGACGGGCACGTGCACACCTCACCCTGGTTGAGGGCGAACATCGTGAAGCCTTCGAGCGCCTTGTCCTGGTAGTCGTCGTTCGCCGACAGCACGTCGGAGAAGAAGATGTTCGGGCTCTTGCCACCGAGTTCGAGGGTGACCGGGATCAGGTTCTGCGAGGCGTACTGCATGATCAGCCGGCCGGTGGTGGTCTCACCGGTGAACGCGATCTTGCGGATGCGCGGGCTCGACGCGAGCGGCTTGCCCGCCTCCACACCGAAACCGTTGACGATGTTGACCACGCCGGGCGGCAGCAGGTCGCCGATGATCGAGATCAGGTGCAGGATCGACGCCGGTGTCTGCTCGGCGGGCTTGAGGACCACCGCGTTGCCGGCGGCCAGGGCCGGCGCGAGCTTCCATACGGCCATGAGGATCGGGAAGTTCCACGGGATGATCTGGCCGACGACGCCGAGCGGCTCGTGGAAGTGGTAGGCGACCGTCTCGGAGTTGATCTCGGAGATCGAACCCTCCTGCGCGCGGATGGCTCCCGCGAAGTAGCGGAAGTGGTCGATCGCGAGCGGGATGTCGGCGTTGAGGGTCTCGCGGATGGGCTTGCCGTTGTCCCACGACTCGGCGAGGGCGATCGACTCGAGGTTCTCCTCGATGCGGTCGGCGATCTTGTTGAGGATCACCGCGCGTTCGGCGGGCGAGGTCTTCCCCCAGGCCGGCGCGGCGGCGTGGGCTGCGTCGAGCGCGAGTTCGATGTCTTCCTCGGTGCCGCGAGCGACCTCGGTGAACACCTGGCCGGTGACGGGGGTGACGTTCTCGAAGTACTCCCCCTTCACCGGGGGCACCCACTGGCCGCCGATCCAGTTGTCGTACCGGGACTGGAAGGACATGTGGGCGTCGGGCGAACCGGGGCGGGCGTACACGGTCATGTGCATCTCCTGCAGCGTCGAGCGGTCGGTATGTGATCCGAAACACTACGAACGCGAGGGTTGCAACTACGTTGCGAGCTGCCTGTCCAATCGGGTCAATGTGGCGTCGACCTGCGCGAAGCGGGGTGACCGGGGATCGATCGATGCCCGGTAGGCCGCCCAGGCGGTGATGTCCTCGCGGCCGTGGACGGACGCGGTCCATTGCGCGAGCAGATGCTCCTCGCCGCAGCGCAACAGCGCCGCCCGCACGCCCGAGCAGAGTTCGTCGCGGATCTCCTCGATGCCCGGCGCCACCGATCCGGGCAGGATCTCCTCGGTACAGAGGCGGACCGCCGAGGCCACGTCGCCGCGGTCGAGTGCGCGGCGCACGTCCGCGACATCGGTGTCTAGCGTGGTGAGCAGCCGATAGGGCCGCGATCCGAGGTGTTCGGCCCCGAGCACCTTGCGCAGGCGCGACATCTCGGCGCGGATGGTCACCGAGTCGAGTTCGTTCTCGTCGAGCAGCATCGCGAGCCTGTCGGAGCTCAGGCCTTCGGGGTGATCGGCGAGGATCAGCAGGATCTCGGCGTGCCGGCGGGACAGGCCGACGCGTTCGCCTCCGCGGTGCAGGGCGGGCCGCCCGGCGCCGATCGTCTCGATGCGCGGCGTCGCCGACGGGAACAACGGGCGGCCGCTCAGGGCATGCAACCGCAGTTCGGCCTCCGCCGCCGCGACCGTCGCGCGGACGAGTTGCAGGACCTCGGGCGCGGCGACGCGGTGCCCACCGGTGATGTCGATGGCACCGAGGACCCGGCCGCTGGTGGGGTCGTGCACGGGAGCGGCCGAACAACTCCATTCGTGCACCGTGCGGTTGAAATGCTCGGCGCCGAAGATCTGCACCGAATGATCCACGGCGAGAGCCGTTCCCGGAGCGTTCGTGCCGACGCGGTCCTCACTCCAGTCGGCCCCTTCGACGAAGCTCATCGACAGGGCGCGGTCGCGCGCGGCGTGATCGCCCTCGACCCACAGCAGCCGTCCCTGTCCGTCGGTGATGGCGACGAGCAGTCCACTGTCGTCGGCGTCCTCGACGAGGAGCTTGCGCACCACCGGGCGGATCAGCGACATGGGGTGGCCGGCGCGGTACTCCTCGAGGTCGTGCCCGGAGAGCAGTGCGGGTTGTTCGACGACGTCGGGATCGATGCCGCGCTGCAGGCTCCGGCTCCACGAGTCGCGGACCACCGAGCGCACCCCGTCGAGCCGATCCTTGCCGCGGGCGGAGACGAACGTGCCGTGCGCGCGCAGTACCGCACGTGCGTGCGCGGCCACGTCCGCTCCCGGGTCGAGTGCCACCCAGGGGTTGGTCGTCGCGATTCCACGATCCGTCATGTACCGGCGCCTCCTCCCCCGACACTGTAGTCGGGATCACACCGTGTGGGGCAGGGCATCCCTCGCGGTCGCGGCGATGCGGTGGGCGAGCATCACCGCGGTGGCGTGCAGCCCACGGCTGGGGACCTGCGGAAACACCGAGGTGTCGACGACGCTCAACCCCTCGATCCCGCGCACGCGGCACCACTCGTCGACCACGGCGTGCTCGTCGTCGCCCATCCGGCACGTGCCGGACAGGTGCAGGGACGTTCCGAGCCTGCCGCCGCGCGCGTCCACGCTGCCGGCCTCGACGACGCCGGTGGTCGCGGCGAGGAGGTCGGCGGCGAGCCGGACACCCTCCTCCAGAGCTTGCCGGTCGGCCGGGTCGGTCAGGTATCGATAGTCGAGCAGAGGTGGACGTCGCGGGTCACGTTCGTCGAGCACGATGCGTCCGCGACTGCGTGGGCGCGTCAGGACGACGCCGAGCACCGGATCGGCGACACCGCTGCCGGGGATCGCCGCACCGAATGCCGCGGTGTACGGGCGCAGTTCGAGGTTCTCGGTGTGCAGGACCGTCTCGAGCAGCAGCGTGTGCGACGGGAGGCCCGGGCGGAATCGGTACGGGACGGCGAACTCCGGATGGTCGGAGAAATCGCGGCCCACCCCGGGAAGGTCGTGCAGCGGATCGACGCCGAGCCGGCGCAGTTCGTCGGCCGGTCCGATCCCGGAGAGCATCAGCAACTGCGGGGACCTCACTGCGCCTGCGGCGACGATCACGTGTCCGGCCGAGATAGTTCGTGGTCCGTCGGGTCCGGCGATCTCGACACCCACCGCGCGACCGCCCGCCATCACGACTCGGGTCGCGCTCACCCCGCCGGCGACCGTCAGATTCGGCCGGTCCAGGACGGGTGCCAGGTACGCGAGGAACGGACCCACTCTCGTGCCGTCGCGCATGTTCGACGGAACCGCACCCACCCCGTCGGGTCCGGGAGCGTTGAGGTCGGCGACCGGTGCGAATCCCGCACTTTCGGAGGCGTCGACGAAGGCACGCGAGAGCGGATGCATCCGTTCGCGCGGCACCCTGGCGACCGGTATCGGGCCGGAACTTCCGTGCAGGTCGCCGGGGACATCCGTGTCGGTCTCGACGGCCCGGAAGGACGGCAGCACCTCCTCGTACGACCACGAGGCGGGCCACGACGCGAAGTCGTCCGGCCGCGCACGCACGAAGTACGCGCCGTTGACCGCGCCGGAGCCCCCGAGCACCCGGCCCCGCGTCACGGTCGCCTGGACGTCCGAGGTCAACCGTCCGGGAAAGTCCGCCGTCCACGGGCTCTCCGGACCAACCGGAAGGACGGCAGCGTCACGGATCTCGCGCGGAACAGCGGACGCCGACCCGAACGCCGTGCCCTCCTCGAGCAGCAGCACGGTGCGGTCCGGATCGTCGCTGAGCCCGGCGGCGAGAACGCAGCCACAACTTCCCCCGCCGACGATCACCACATCGGCGTGCGCCGGGATCATGTCACTTCCGGATGTCGGGTACGAGCGCGGCCGCCGTGCGGGCGTCGAGCGCACCCTTCCACAGCCCCGCGCCGTAGGCGAGGTCGTCGAGGCGCTTGTAGAGCAGGTACCGGACGGGATCGAGGCCGCCGCTCTCGCGGTGCGTCTTCCAGTCCCAGATGCCTTCGGCCACAGCGCAAGCCAGAACCGCCCGCCGAACCTTGCGGGAGAACACCGCTGCGACGACCGTGACCGGCCAGTAGTGCCGGCACACCGCCGACGCCACCTGCCACAGACCACCGGCGAATCCCTGGGCGGTGAGCAGCGCGGCGATGCGGTCGGGCCGGTCGAGTTCGGAGAACATCCGCCGCAACCGCACGAAGGTGACCACCTGGGTCAGCACCGCTGCGATCACCCCGACGCGGGTGAAGGTCGCGATCGCGACGCACGCGAGGAGCGTCCAGATCGACATCACCATCGGTGGGACGGAACCCGGATGCCGCTCGGCGAGCGGAGCCGCACCGGTTCCGTAGAATGCCTTGCGCGTCAACCACGTCCGGAAGCGGGTGCGATGGTCGTGCGCGACCCGCGAGATGGGCTCGTACCGCAACCGCCACCCCGAGGTCTGCAGTCGCCGGCACAGATCGACGTCCTCGGCCACGTGCATCGTCTCGTCGAAACCACCGCAGGCGACGAGCGCGTCGCGACGGACGAGCAGCGCCGCGCTCGGCACGTACGAGACGGGACCACCCGCGACCACAGCGGATTCCCGGCTGCCGAGGTCGAGCGACGAGCGTGCGTGCTCGTACTTCGCGAGCGCGCTGCTGTCGGGTTCGAGGGCCACGACGCGCGGCGCGACGAGTGCGACCGCAGGATCGGTGAAGTGCCCCAGTGATCGTTCGAGCCAGCCCAGCTGCGGCACCACATCGGAATCGAGGAAGGCGACGAATTCCGTTGCCACCTGCTGCAATCCGGTGTTGCGGGCCGCCGCCGGCCCGCGTGCGGTCTCGTGCCGGATCACCCGGACGCGACCACGTTCCGGCGCCTCGACCGGTTTCTCGGAACCGTCGTCGACGACCACGACCTCGTGCCCTTCGACAGCGGCGAGCAGACGGGCGAGGCCGGACGGATTGTCCTTGACCGGGACGACGACGGTGACGGCGGAACTCGGCGGCAGCTTCGTCGGCCGGGGGTTTCCGATGCCCGAGTCGAGCAGGCGTCGCGCGACCGCGGCGCTCTGCGCGTCCACCACCTCGACGAAGTCCTCGTCGATCATCGCTACGGCGGCGGGGGCAAGTGTGAGCATGCGCGTGGGCGATCCTCCGACGAGGACGCGTCCTCCGGCGAAGCTGCGCACCCGCGCGTCGATGCGCACACCGAAACCGTCGGGGAGCCGGGTCGCCGAGGGCTGCGCCGCCTCCGGGGACGTCGCCTGTGGAGTGATCGCCCGACTCACCGAAGCCTTCCTTCCGTTCCCGGCTGCCACCGGGCGACCTGTGCACTCGCCCGCTCGACCAGACTCGCGAACAGGCGCGCGCCGAGTTCTGCGGTGGCCTCGGTGGGGTCTCCCAGCACTCCGTTCGCGGACACCGAGACGATACCGGCTTCGCGCAGTCGTGGCATCAGTGCTCCGATCGGTTCCGTTGCGCCGACCGCGGCCCGCGTCATGTCGACCGCCCCGGGCGCCAGGTGCAGCAGCAGACTCGTCTCGGTGGCACCGGCGTGGGCATCGGATCCGGGCACCGCGCACGGAAGCCAGGCAGCGTCGCGGCCTTCGTATCGCAGGAGGCTCACCGCCTCGATCAGCGGATAGGCGTTGCCGCCGTGCCCGTTGACGAAGACGACCCGCTTCGCCCATCGGCACACCGACCTGCCGTATTCGACGATCAGCGCCTTCGTCACCTCGGCTCCGATCGAGACGGTGCCGGCGAAACCTTCGTGTTCTCCGCTGGCTCCGTAGGGCAGGGGTGGCGCGAGGACCACCTCGGGCAGCTCGGCGGCGACAGCAGTCGCGATCCGGGTGTCGGTGTCGAGGGGAAGGTGTGGGCCGTGTTGTTCGAACGCACCGGTCGGGACGGCCACCGTCACCCGGTCGGGTTCGATGTCCGTCCAACAGGCGTCGGCGAGCTCCCGCATCACCGCTCCGATGCTAAGGGTTTCGCGGGCGTGCACGAAACCCGGAGGTCTCGGTGGGTCCGCCCGGACGCCGAGATCCGGTCGGTACGCTTTCCCGGTGCTGATCGAACCTCGTCCGCTGGACGATCCGGACGTGCAGGACCTCATCGGCGAGGTCCAACTCGAATACGTGCGGAGGTACGGCGGACCCGACGACACCGAACTGGCCCCGCACGAATTCGAACCGCCACGCGGGGTGTTCCTCCTGGCGGTGGCCGACGGGGTTCCGGCCGGGATCGGCGGCTGGCGTGCACCGGAGCATGCTCATCGAGGGGTGCGCGACGGTGATGCCGAGATCAAGCGGATGTACGTGCGGGCGAGCATGCGGCGCCGCGGTGTGGCGGAACGGGTGCTGGGTGCGCTGGAGCGGACGGCGACCGATGCCGGTCGCCGTCGCATGATTCTCGAGACGGGCAGCGAGCAACCCGAGGCGATCGCGTTGTACGCGAAGGCCGGGTACGTACCGATGACGGAGCGCTTCGGGCTCTACGCGGAATCACCGACGGCGATGTACTACTGCAAGGAACTGCCCCCGATCCGTCCGGCGACCGACGACGACCTGCCGGTGCTGCAGGAGATCGAACGCGCGGCGGGCAAGCCCTTCGCCGAGATCGGGATGGCGTTCGTCGCCGACGACGATCCTCCGTCCGTCGAGGAGTTGCGCGCTCACCGGGACGCGGGCCGCTGCTGGGCGTGGTTCGACGAGCAGGGACGAGCGGTCGCGTATCTCGTGGCCGACCTCGTCGACGACGGCGTTCACATCGAGCAGGTGTCGGTGCATCCCGATCACGCGCGTCGCGGGATCGGCCGCGAGCTGATCGACCACGTCGCGGGGTGGGCGCGGGACGCCGGGTTCGGATCGCTGACGCTGACCACCTACCGCGACGTGCCGTGGAACGGCCCGTACTACGCGCGTCTCGGCTTCCGCACGGTCGCGGACGATGCCCTCTCCCCTGGTCTCACCCGGATCCGCGTGGAGGAACGGAAGCACGGCCTCGACCGTTGGCCGCGCACCGTCATGCGCCGCGGGCTGGAGGCGTAGGAGCCAGGTCCCTGGCGGCCCGATCCCCCTCGACGATCGCGGCGTGCAGGCGGCGTGGCGTCACCGCGTCGCCCACACGGATCACTCTCGTGCCGGATGCCGAAAGCTCCTGCCACAGCTCGTCGACGGGATCCTGATGGGTGGCGACGACGACCGCGTCCACCGCGAGCGTCGTCTGCTCACCGGTCGCGTGGTGGACCAGGGTGACCTCGGCGCCGTCCGGCAGGTCCACGACACCGCCGACGGCGACGCCGGTGAGTCGCTCGATCCGCTTGTCGTGGGCGCGGCGCAACCAGCCGTCGAGCTCGAGCGTCAGGCCGAGGTCCTGGCCCACGAGCATTCCCGGCGTGCACACCGTCACTGCACATCCCCGGTCCGCCAGCAGTTCGGCGACCGACGTCGCCTGGTGGAAACCGAGATCGTCGACGACGAGGACCCGGCCGGAGGGTGCGGTGCGACCGGTGAGCACATCGCGCACATCGCTCACCCGTGCGGACGATCCCGCCCAGGCGGGCCGGTGCGGGCGCGCGCCCGTCGCGACGACCACGACGTCGGGCGCGAGCGCGTGCAGCGTCGCGGCATCGGCGGTCACACCGGTACGCACCTCCACTCCCCTGCGGCGGCACTCGGCGTCGAGGTGGGTCACCGCACCGAGCAGTTCGGCACGGTGCGGGGCTGCAGCCGCCTCACGGATCTGGCCGCCGGTGCAGCGGTTCCGTTCGAGCAAGGTGACCGACTGTCCTTCTCCGGCAGCCGTTACCGCCGCCTGCAGGCCCGCGGGTCCGCCGCCGACGATGACGACCCGGTGCGGTACGGCGGGCGCGGCAGGAGCGTCGGATTCGTACCCGGCCTGGGGATTGACCGCGCACGCGATGGGACGGTTGAGCCCGACCCGTCCGATGCATTCCTGATTGCAGCCGATGCACGGCCGAATCTCGTCGTCGCGTCCGGAGAGGGTCTTGTTCGCGAACTCCGGGTCGGCGATCTGCGCGCGCACGGCGCCGACCAGATCGCATACTCCGTCGGCGAGCGCGGCACCGATCTGTTCGGGTCGGGTGAAGCGCCCGACCCCGACGACCGGCAGCGACACCGCCGCCCGGATCGCGTCGGGGACGAACAGGGAATAACCGTGCGGGGTGGACATCGGCGCTTCGACCAGATGCAGCGTCTCGGTCGCGACGCCCACGGACGTGTTGAGGTAGTCGACGTCGCTGCTCGCCTCGAGCATCCGCGCGACCTGCACGGCGTCGTCGATACCGACACCGCCGTCGGTGCCGTCGTGACCCGTCAGTCGCACGCCCACGACACGGTCGCGCCCGACGGCCGCCCGTACCGCGGACACGACCTCGAGCAGCAGACGGGCCCGCCCGGCGAGATCCCCGCCGTAGCGGTCCGTGCGACGGTTCGTCACGGATGCGAGAGAAGCGCGCAGGACGGATGCCTGGGAGCACTGGATCTCGACTCCGTCGAAGCCGCCCTCGGCACAGCGGCGGGCGACGTCCGCGTAGCCCGCGACGAGTACGGCGATGTCGGATTCCGTCATCGCGCGCGGGACCTCGCGGAAGAGCGGGTCGGGTTCGGGACTCGGCGCCCACAACGGTTGCCCCGTGTACATCGAGGTCCCCTGCGCGCCGTTGTGGTTGAGCTGCGCGAGGATCCGCGTGCCGTGTCGGTGGACGGCGTCGGTGAGGCGGCGGTAACCGGTGACGATGTCCGGGTCCCAGCCCCGGATCAGTTTCTCGTAGGGTCGGTCCGAGGGGTGCACGGTGTGCTCCTCGGTGACGATCATCGACGCGCCGCCTCGTGCTCTGGCTTCGTAGTACGCGATGTGGCGGTCGGTGACGGTGCCGTCGACCGAGAAGTTGGTCAGGTGCGCCGGGAAGACGATGCGGTTGCGCAGGGTGACCGGACCGATCCGCAACGACGCGTGCGGAACGGTGCCGGTCGCCGTGCGCGTCACCGTCAGACCTTCGAGTTGCCCTGGTCGATGGCCATCTGGCTGCCGGTGATCGTGGAGGCCCGATCGCTCGCGAGGAACAACACGGTCTCCGAGATGTCGTCGGGGTCGGCCACAGGCTTCTCGGTGAGGATGGGGACGAAGTTCGGTCCCCACGACGGGTTCTTCTCGAACAGCTTCAGGACGCTGACGTCGGTGCCCATCGGGGTGTTCACGCCGTAGGGGTGGATGGAGTTGACCCGGATACGGTACGGGCCGAGTTCCTTCGCCGCTGCCTGCGTGACACCGACGAGGCCGAATTTCGCTGCCGCGTAGTTGATCTGGCCTGGCATCGCCTTGAGGCCCGCCACCGAGCTGACGACGATGATCGATCCGCCGTTCCCGGCCTCGATCATCGCGGGGGCAGCGGCCTTGAGGGTCTTGAAGACACCGGTGAGGTTGATGTCGATCAGCTCTTCGAACTGGTCGTCGGGCATTTCCCAGAAGCGGTTCCAGCTGCAGATGCCGGCATTGGCGACCACCACGTCGAGTCGCCCGAACTGGGCGACGCCCTCGTCGACGACGGCCTTCAGTGCGGCACTGTCGCGCACGTCCGCGACACGGGCGAGGATCTTCCCGCCGGCCTCCTCCACGAGGCGGACCGTCTCGTGGAAGTCGTCCTCGGTGGCCTGCTCGTAGGTCACGTACTCCGATACCGGGGCCGCGATGTCGACGCCGATGACGGACGCGCCCTCGCGCGCGAACCGGATGGCGTGGTTGCGGCCCTGCCCGCGCGCGATCCCGGTGATGAAGACGACCTTGCCGTCGAAATCTCCCATGTCGGCCCTTCCGTAGACCCAAATTAGAACGCGTTTCAGTGTGCCCCACGTTACAGCGCCGTGGCCACCCGGTATCCCTCTCGGACGGCCTCGCGCACGGTCCTCGGGGCCACCTGGTCGCCGATCGACCGCGATCCCGGCCACTCGGACACTTCTGCCGGTAACGGGGGTGCGCAGTCGACCAGGACAGCGTCCGCCACCGGCGTGGATTCCCCGGACACCCGGTCGACGAGCACGACGCCGTCGGCATCGACCGAACCGACCCGGCACCCGAGATGTCTCGCCACGCCCGCCCGCTGCATGCGGACGTCGAAGGCGACGAGGTCCCCCGTCGGCGCAAGTCGTGATCCGGCGACCGGGTCACCCGTCGCATAGTGGACCTCCGCGCCGCGCTCCACGAGACGGTCGACGACGGCACTCGCCACCGGACCACCCGTCGGATCCCACACGACCATCCGGGACGCAGGCGGCCGAATCCCCGACAGCACCTCCGCGGCGGTCGCGTACCGCTCGGGCTCGGTCACCGGAAAGGAGGGTGGACGTGGAAACCCGCCGGTGGCCTGCACGACCTCCGTACCCGCAGCGAGCGCACTCTCGATGTCGGCAGCGCTCACTTCCGTGCCGGTACGGATGTCGACGCCGGACTCCAGGCACTGCTGTTCGAGCCAGTCGACGAGCGCAGCGAAGTCGGGCCGGCCACCGCGCGAGACGGCGGCGATCGTCCCACCGACCCGTTCGTCCGCCTCGACCAGGACGACACGGTGACCGCGCGTCGCTGCCACGCGCGCTGCTTCCAGACCGGCGGGTCCAGCACCCACCACGAGTACGTCGCGTGCGGAGTCCACCGGTCCGGGAGAGTTCCGTGTCTCGTCGCCGGCCTCCGGGTTCGCGATGCACCCCACGATCGGGTTGTGGAAGTCGTCGACGAGGCACGCCTGGTTGCAGCGCACGCAGGGACGCGGCCGACGACCGCGACGGACGGCGATGACGAGGTCGGGGTCGGCGATCTGCGCGCGGGTCATCTCGACCAGGTCACACGCACCGTCGGAGAGGGCCCGCTGCGCGTGGCCGGCGTCGACGATGCTGCCCTGCAGAGCGATCGGGACCGATCCGGAGATCTCGTCCCGGATGCGGCGGCACAGGTCGTCGTTGAATCCGGCGGGGACATGTGCGTCGGGCCGATACGACTCGGGTGAGAACAATCCACCGCGCACCACGGTGAGCAGGTCGACCGATGATGCGATCGCGCGGACGTATCCGGCGGCGATGTCGGGTGTGATGCCCGCCCACGGCGCGTTCTCGTCGCACGAGAGTCTCAGTGCAACAATGTGATCCGAGCCGATTCGCGCGCGAACGGCGGCGATCGCCTCACGCAGCAGCCGCAGGCGTTCGGTGCCGTATGCGTCGTCTCGACGGTTGGTCAGCCCAGAGAGGAACTGCCGCAGCAGCGAGGTCGGTCCGGCGTCGAGTTCCACTCCGTCGAGACCCGCTTCCGCGGCGACGACGGCAGCACGGGCGAAGGACTCGACGAGCTCGGCGATTTCACGCTCGGTCGCCTCGGCAGGCAGTTCGCGTGTCACCGGATCCGGCACGCGCGAGGGTGCCCACAGCGGTGCCCGGGTCCACGCGCTCGAACCCTGCAGGCCGCGATGACCGAGGCCGGTGAGCACGAGTGTGCCATGCGGACGGCAGGCCTCGACGATCCGCCGGTAGCCGTCCCCACAGTACTCGGCCAGCGGTGCGCGTTCGTAAGGGTGGTCGGACGGGTGCACCGACGCCGTCTCCGTGACGACGATCCCGCACCCACCCTGCGCACGTCGCGCGTAGTACGCGACGTGACGGTCCGAGAACGACCGGCCGTCACCGAGATTGGTGACGTGCGGACCGAAGATCACCCTCGACGGAGCGGTGCGTCCGGCGAGGGTGATCGGTTCGGTGAGCGCGGGGCTCATGTCGTCGGTTCGGTCAGATGCCGAGATCGCGGCGGAAGCCGTCCGGCACGAAGACGTCGTCGGGGGTGAGCTCGTGGATCGAGTTCTTGCCCAGACCCATGAGGGCGGAACCGATTCCGCCGGAAAGGATGTCGAGGACGTTCTCCACGCCTGCCTGACCGTTCGCGGCCAGACCCCACAGGTACGCGCGGCCGATGAGCACGGCCCTGGCGCCGAGCGCGATCGCCTTGACGACGTCGCTGCCGCGGCGGATACCGCCGTCGAGCAGCACCTCGACGTCCTTGCCCACCGCTTCGGCGATCGCCGGCAGGGCCCGGATCGGCGCCGGGGTGCCGTCGAGGTTGTTGCCACCGTGGTTGGACACCGAGATGGCGGTGACCCCGGCATCGACGGCGCGCTTGGCGTCGTCGACGCGCATGACGCCCTTGAGCATGAACGGTGCATCGCCCCACTGCTCACGCAGCCACGCGACGTCCTCCCAGGTGGGCAGGGGCGTGGTCATCCACTCGCCGTAGGCGCCGAAGAAGGTCGGGGCCTGGCCGTCCGGCGGTGTGAGGTTGGGGGTGGTCAGATCCGGCACGGCACCGGTCTTCGCCCATTCGAGGAGCCACTTGGGCCGGGTGATGCCCTCGGGGGCGAACTTGACCATCGCCTCGAGGTTCATCCGCTCCGGGATGGCGGGGCTGCCCCAGTCTCGACCGTTGGAGAACGACCAGTCCAGGGTCATGATCAGACCCTTCGCGCCCGCAGCGCGGGCACGTTCCATGCGTTGGATCAGCGTGTCGCGGCTGCCGACCCAGTACATCTGGAAGAAGGTCTTGTCGTTGACCGCCGCGACTTCCTCGATGGACTTGCTCGCGAACGACGACAGACCCATCGCGGTGCCGCGGGCGGCGGCCGCGCGGGCCACGGCGACCTCACCGTCCGGGTGCACGGCCTGCACACCGGTCGGCGAGATCATCACGGGCAGGGACACATCCTGTCCCATGATGGTCGTAGACATCTCCCGCTTGTCCGACAGTCCCGCGACGTGCGGGGCGAACCCGAGTTCGCGGAAGGCGGTGGTGTTGTCGTCGGCCGTGATGCCGGCCTCGGATCCGGCGACGAGTGCGCCGTAGACGGACTTGGGCAGGCGTTTCCGGGCGCGCTGCTGTGCGATTGCGACGGTCTCGAACCATGGGTCCTGGGCCCACGGATTCTTCAACCAGGAAAGCTTGGCCATCGTCGGTCGTCTCCTCGGAAGGTCTAGAGCCCTGCGAGCGGATTCTCGTCGCAGAACTTGGCGGGGGGCTTGGTGAGCAGGGTCAGCGGTACCGGTGCGGACGGGGTGCGCCGTTCGGCGCGCTTGCCGGTGCGCGAGTGGTCGACGCTCGACTGCGGCACGGTGCGCTCGGCTTCGAGCGCGGACTGCCCGTAGCCCTGCACGCACTCGGGATCGGGTCCGTCCATCGGCAGGCCGGTGAAGAACTTCGCGGCCATACAGCCGCCGCGGCACGCGTCGAAGAAGTTGCACGAGCCGCACGCACCGGCGGACTGCGGTTCGCGCAGTTCGCGGAACAGCTCGGAGTTCTTCCACACCGACGCGAAACCACCGTCGGTGAGGATGTTTCCGGCGTGGAAGTTCTCGTGGATCGCGAACGGGCACGCGTAGACGTCGCCGACCGGGTCGATCAGGCACACCACGCGTCCCGCACCGCACAGGTTCAGTCCGGGCAGCGAGCCGCCGCCCTCGCCGCCGAAGGCGGACAGGTGGAAGAACGAGTCGCCGGTGAGCACGCCCTCGCCGTGGGCGACGAGCCAGTCGTAGAGCTGCCGCTGCTGCTCGTGGGTGGGATGCAGGTCGTCCCACACGTCCACGGCGCGGCCGGACGGGCGCAGTCGCGTGATGCGCAGGGTCGCCCCGTAACGGTCGGCGAGAGCCTTGAATTCGTCGAGCTGGTCGACATTCTGGCGGGTGACGACGACGGAGATCTTCGCGTCGCGGAAGCCCGCCTCGGACAGGTTCTCCAGGGCACGCACGGCCATCGCGAACGAACCCGGCCCGCGCACGGCGTCGTTGACCTCGGCGGTGGCGCCGTCGAGGGAGATCTGCACGTCGACATAGTCGGAGGCGGCCAGCCGGGCGGCGACCTTCTTGTCGATGCGCACACCGTTGGTCGAGAACTTCACGCCCACCTGGTGTTCGGTGGCGTAGTCGACGAGTTCCCAGAAATCGGATCGCACGGTGGGTTCGCCGCCGCCGATGTTGACGTAGAAGACCTGCATGCGCTGCAGCTCGTCGATGATCGCCTTGCACTGTTCGGTCGACAGTTCACGCGGGTCGCGCTTGCCCGACGAGGACAGGCAGTGCACACATGAAAGGTTGCAGGCGTAGGTGAGCTCCCAGGTCAGGCAGATCGGGGCGTCGAGGCCCTTCTCGAACTGGTCGACGAGGCGACCGACCTTCGGTGGGGCGGAGGTTGTGGGCGGTTCGAGCAGCGAGGTCATGGGCTGGTCCTTACAGACGTCAGACAGGAACGATCATGTGCGAATCGGCCAGGGTGCCCAGGGCACGCACGTAGGGCCGCTCGGCGTTCTCGTCGATCCCGTGCGCTCGCAACGCGTCTCGCACCGACCCGTGGTCGCCGAGGGATCGGACGACGTCGACGATGACGGTGTTCTTCAGGAACGACAACTTGCGGGTGCCGAAGTGGTAGAGCAACGCCCCGAACGGCTCGGGGCGAAGCGCTACCTGCGGGTGGAGCCGCCAGCCGGCACCCGGATCGAACATCTCGGTGTCCGTTGCTGTCTCGGTGTCCATTGCCAGGGGGGACACGTCGGTGGCTCCGGGCGCGGTCATGTCAGTACACGCCGCACATGCCGTCGATGGAGACCTCTTCGACGAGGGACTCCTCGATCAGATCGGATTCGATCACGGCGTTGTCACGATCGGACATGTTTCCTCCTCGGTTTCTTCTCCTGGATCGGAGCCGGTCGTCACAGTGGGACTTGCGCTGTGAGACAGTTCACCACTGTAATGGCATCGAGTGCAGAATGTCACGCCTTCGGGAGGAAGAATGACGCGTAGTCGCGGGAAACCGTCCGCTCGGATAGGTCGCCGCCCGTCCACCACGAAGGAGGAACTCGCCGCAATCGGCATCGAGCTGTTCATGGAGGCGGGCTTCGACGAGACGAGCATCGACGACATCGCCGAGGCGGCCGACATCGCGCGACGCACCTTCTTCCGCTACTTCCCGTCGAAGAACGAGGTGGCCTGGGGAAACTTCGACGAACACCTCGCCGGCATGCGCGCGAGCCTCGAAACGATCCCCGAGGACGTTCCGCTCTCGGAAGCGCTGACCACCGCCCTGCACGACTTCAACACCTTCCCCGACAGTGAGGCCGAACGACACCGCGCGCGGATGGGTCTCATCCTGCACACGCCCGCGCTGCAGGGCTATTCGTCGGTGATGTACCAGGGCTGGAGACGTGTCGTCGCCGAGTTCGTCGCCCGTCGCATCGGGGCCGATCCCGACGACCACATCCCCCGCACCGTCGGCTATCTGCTGCTCGGTGTCGCGATCTCCGCCTACGAGGCGTGGCTCGACGAACCCGGATCGGATCTGCACGACTTACTGGCCACCGGGATGGGGACACTGACGGCCGGTCTCGACTACAGTGACCCGCACTCCCCTTCCACACCGCCCCCTTCCACACCTCCGAAAAAGGTTGCGAAACAATGACCCTGCTCGATTCGCTCGCTCCCTGCAGCCCGGGCCGGTGGACACACGATCACGTGACGGTCGAACGCGTACCCGCCGGGCCGCTGAACGTCCGGCGCGAGGACGACCGACTCCACGTCACGCATTCCCTCACGGCCGAGCAGATCAGCGAGCGACTCGTCGCCGAGGTCACCGCCTCGATCCAGGACATCGAGTTCGGTCAGGACGAGTTCGAGCTGACGATGGTGGGACTCGTCCGCTCCACGGTGCCCGGCGCCCTCGACTCGTGGGTCACCTACTACCGCAACTCGCTCGGCGAACTGCTCGACGGTACAGCCGATTTCGCGCCCATCCATAATCGGGCCGCCGAACTCGTGCGTGGGAGCGTGCTCGACCTGGGGTCGTGTTTCGGCTTCCTGCCGCTGCGGCTCGCCGCCGCCGGCACCACCGTCACCGCCACCGACATCCTGCCCGGCACGATGCGCCTGCTCGATGCGGTCGCACCGCGGCTCGGGCTGCACGTCGACACGCTCGTGTGCGACGCGGCGAACGTCCCGGTGCCCGACGGCAGCGCCGACACAGTCACCGCGATCCACCTGCTCGAGCACGTCGACGACGCCCTCGGTGCCACGATCCTCGCCGAGGCGCTGCGGATCGCCCGGCAGCGGGTGGTGGTCGCGGTGCCGTTCGAGGACGAGGCGACGGCCTGCCACGGACACGTGCGCACCTTCGACCTGCCCGCACTCGAGGAACTGGGCCGCAGTACGGGGCGTCCCTTCGAGGTGTTCGAACACCACGGTGGGTGGCTCGTCATCGGGTGATCCACCCGGGCCATCCGCCTGCCCGCCCATCCGTTTCCCGTCCGGCGACGAATACCCGGTGTGGACGGAAGGAGGTGGCGTGATGGACCACATCGTCGAGAGCCACTTCGGCTGGACGACTCGTCGCGTCGTCCTTCCCCGCCCCGGCGCATCGCGGGACATGTCGTGCGGAGTGGTGACGGACTGTCGGCCGCTCCCCCAGCGACCGGACGTGCGGCTGCTCGTCTTCCACGACGATGCGGACGACTCCGACTACGACGCCGTGGCGATCGGAAAGACCGAGGGCGCGAACGACATTCCGGTACTGACCACCGTCGAGGAGTGTCTGCTCGTCACCGCGACCCGGCCCGGCTCCGGTCCCGCGATCGTGCTCGCCGCGCCGCCGGGTGAGGACGAGGGCCGACGGGTCCGGGAGATCACCCGGCAGCTTCTCCGAGGCGGACCGCTACTGCGCCTGATCCTGTATACCGGCGCACTGTCGGTACTCGTGCCATTGCACTCGCCTGCTCCGACCGGACGCTGACGCGGTGTGGACGTCGGGTCCGTACCCGCCAGTCCCCCGTCGCCGTATTTGCGGACGCGGCCACGCTCGTCGCGGACACCGAACGCGAAACCGTTGGCCGTCGCCGCGTGGCTCGACGACTGGGGTGCGGCCTACAGCAGCAAGCTCACCGCGCAGAGCTGAGCCGCGGAAGGGGCCGGCCGTCAGATCAGCCCCTGCTTGCTGGCGGCGTAGACCGCCTCGGCCCGGCGGCTCACCCCGAGCTTGCGCATGATGTTGCTGACGTGGAACTTCACGGTGGTGGCCGAGATGAAAAGCTGCTCACCGATCTTCACGTTCGACATGCCGGCGGCGAGAAGCTTCAGCACCTCGAGTTCGCGGCCGGTCAACTGTTCGGCGGATGTGCCCTGCCCGTTGAGCGAACGCACGACCGCCGCCGCGCTGCGCGAGTCGAAGGCGCTCTCACCGCGAGAGACCGCCCGGATGGCGCGCACCAGTTCGGTGGTGTCGACGTCCTTGACGACGTAACCACGCGCGCCCGCGTGCACCGCCCGCACGACGAGTTGTTCGTCGAGGAAGGTGGTGAGCACGAGCAGACCGATGCCCGGGTGCGCCGAGGACAGCCGCCCGCACAATCCCAGTCCCTCGAAGTCCGACCCGGCCGAGAGCTTGAGATCGAGCAGCACGATGTCGGGGCGCATGCGGTCGACGAGCGCGAGCGCCTCCACGTCCGTCGAGGCCTCCCCCACCACTTCGAGATCCGGTTCGCGATCGAGGATCGAGCGGAGTCCCTGACGGAGGATCGCGTGGTCGTCGACGAGTGCGATGCGCACCGTGCCGGGCCGCGCCCGCGGGGTCATCCGAGGCGGCGTGACGGTCATGACGGTTCTCCCACCTGTTGAGCTACAGCATTGTCCTGCAACGGGATACGGGCCGCGATTCGCACTCCACCGAACCGGGAACGACGCACCTCGAGGGTGCCACCGAGTTCGCGGGCGCGGGCCTGCATGTTCGCGAGACCGCGATGGCTCCCGTCGAGGTCGTTGGCGGCGAGTCGCAGCATCACCCGCAGACGCGCCGGGTCGCCGTCGCCGTCGTCAGCGACCGACAGCAGGACCGCATCGCGTCCATAACTGAGCCGCAGCACCACGCGACTCGCGTTGGCGTGCACCGCCGCGTTGAACAACGCTTCGCCGGCGATCCGGAGCAGGGCGTGCTCGGCCTCGCCGCTCAACTCGACCGGTGTGCCACCCATTCTCGTCTTGACCTCGAGTTCGCCCGGCATGTGGGCCACGCTGAGCTGTTCGAGCATCTCCGGCAACGACATCCGTTCGGAATCGGACGGTCGGTTCAGCGCGTAGATCGCGGATCGCAACTGCTCGACGGCACCGCGGGTGAGTTCCTTGGCGAGGTCGAGTCGTTCGCTGCGTTCGGCGTCGGGAATGTCGCTGCGGCACACCTCGATCTGCATGCCCGCCGAGAGCACGGCCTGCGTGACGCTGTCGTGGAGCTCGCGCGCGATGCGGTGGCGTTCCTCGTCGAGCGCCTGGTTCCGGTGGGCGACGCCCAGCTGCCGCTGCGTGAGAGCGAGTTTCTTCAGGGTCGCTTCGAGTTCCTCGTTGCGTGCCTGCAGATCGGCGGCGGAGCGGTTCGCTTCGCGGTAGGCCTGCTCGGCGCGTTCGAGCAGGAGTTGTCCGCGTTGGTAGAGCGCGGAGTTCTGCAGCGCGACCGCGGTCTGGCTGGCGAGGATCGACAGAACGGCGCGGTCGGTGGTGTCGAGGACGCGGCGGTCCGGCGTCCACGCGGCGATGGCACCGGCGACTCCCCCGTCCAGGACGATGGGCACGAACGCGTGGTGGTTCTCGACCAGCTCGCGACGTTCGACGGCACCGGTGCGCACGGCGTCGAGCAGGGCCACGACCTCGTCGGGAAGGGGCGGCCCCTCGACGTTGTCGACGAGGAAGGGGGTGGCGTCGGGACCGAGCACGAGCCTGCGCGGCCCGGCATCGGGCAGGACACCGTCGGCGAGCGCGAAGGCCACCCACGTCGCGCTCAGGTGCGCGCGGGCGGCTTCGGCGACGGCGCAGATGAGCGTCTCCGGCCCCTCGACCGTGCGCACCAGCGCCCGGGAGATCAACTCGAGTGCGTGGACGACGCGTTCGAGTCGTTCGGCGGCACCGCGGTACTGCGAATAGAAGGTCGACTTCCCGGAGCGGAGTCCGGTCAGTGCCGACAGGTCGGGAGCACTCACAGCGCCGTCCGGAACAACTCGATCATCTGGGCGCGGGTCGCGGTGCGCGGATTCGTCGACATGCACGCGTCGCGCAGGGCTCCCTCGGCGAGTCGCGGCAGGTCCTCCTCGCGCACACCGAGTTGGCGCAGCCCGCGAGGCACACCCACCTGACGAGCGAGAGCGTCGATGCGCGCCGCGACGGCCTCGACGGCCTCGGGCGCGGGACCGCGCGCCTCCTCCAGACCGAGGGTCGCGGCGACCTGGACGAACGGCTCGGGATCGTCGGCGCCGTTGAACCGGATGACGTGCGGCAGCAGCACCCCGTTGATGACCCCGTGCGGCAGATCGAGCAGACCGCCGACCTGATGGCTCATCGCGTGGGCGGCGCCGAGGATGGCGTTGGTGAACGCGAGTCCGGCCTCGAGACTCGCCTGCGCCATGGTGGCGCGAGCGGGCATGTAGGTCGGGTCGTCGATGGTGCGCACGAGCGTGCCGGTGACCATGCCGACCGCGCGCAGCGCGTGATGGTCGGTGAGGGGGTTGTGGGCGCGGGAGACGAAGGCCTCGATGCCGTGCGTGAGGGCGTCGAGTCCGGTGGCGGCGTTGAGATCGGCGGGCATGGTGGTGAGCAACCGCGGATCGATCACCGTGAGGTCGGGGACGAGCGACCGGCCGATGATGGTGATCTTGCTGCCGCGCGCGGTGTCGGTGACCACGCAGAACTGGGAGACGTCGGCTCCCGTCCCGGACGTCGACGGCACCATGACCATCGGCGGGATGGGCAGCGGCGCGCGGTCGACACCTTCGTAGTCGAGGATGTTGCCGCCGTTGGCGGCCAGGATCGCGACGCCCTTCGCGGCGTCGATCACCGAGCCACCGCCCAGCGCGACGAGGACGTCGCAGCCCCGCAACCGGTACAGCTCGTGACCGGCGGCGACCTCGTGGTCCTTCGGATTGGGGGTGAGCCCGGCCCATACCGTGGCTTCGACGCCCTGGTCGCGCAGATGTCCGAGGAGTTCGTCGACCCAACCGGCCTCGATCAGTCCCGGATCGGTGACGAGCATCGGGCGGACACCGCCGAGCCGGACGGCGGCATGGGCCGCTTCGACGAGTGAGCCCTCCCCGAAGACGATCTCGGGGGCGTGGAACTTGACCAGGGCCGGCCCCGAAGCGGGGTGGTCGTCCCGAGGGGTCGCGGAAGCGCGGGGATGGGTCGTGTTCTGGTGTCCCGGCATGACGACGGCCACTGTTCACTCCTGACGATCCGCGCACCTGTGTGATCCAGCTTACGGCGCACGGGTTGTCGGGCGGGGCGGGCACGGGGCGCACCGGACCGATGGCGAGGGTCGGCACCTATCCGACAGGGTAGGTCACGGGTGGGGGTCGGCGCTCGACGGATCTCCGCTACGGCCTGCGCCGATACGTCGCCGGCCCCAGACAAGCCTGCCCCGGTCGGTCACTGCCCGCCGGTATCGCCCATCACGGCACCCTCGCGGCGGGGGTCGGCGCCCCCGACCCATCCCTGCCCCTGGCGCAGCAGCGCGCTCAGCCCACTGGACTGCGGGGCGACGGACACCTCGTGGCCCATGTCGCGGAGCTGCTGCACGAGCGGATCGTTCGCTCCGTCGTCGGCGCCGTCGATCGCCGGGTGTTCGCCGCCGACCCCGGTGACGGGGGTGTTCGCGGCACCGAACGACACGGCCGAGACGGCCTGCTGCGGGTCGAGTCCCCAGTCGAGGGTGTTCACGAGTGTCTTGACGACGAACTGGATGATCACCGAGCCGCCCGGCGACCCGACCACCATCCGGATGTCGCCGCGACCGCCGTCGGGTGTGCGTTCGAAGACGAGCGTCGGGGCCATCGAGCTGCGCGGCCGCTTGCCGGGTTCGACGCGGTTGGCGACGGGCAGTCCCTCGTCGTCGACCGGTTCGGCCGAGAAATCCGTGAGCTGGTTGTTGAGCAGGAAGCCGTCGGTCATGTGGAACGAACCGAAGGCCGACTCGATCGTGGTCGTCATCGACGCGACGTTGCCGTAGCTGTCCGCGACCGAGATGTGGCTGGTGCCGTGCTCGAGGCTCTGCGGCGGCATGCCGAGCGGGACCGGACCGAAGTCGCCGGGCTGCGCCTCGCCCATGCTCTTGCCGGGGTCGATCAGTCCTGCACGCTCGGACAGGTAGTCCGGGTTCACCAGGGTCTCGAGCGAGCCGCCCGGCAGGGGCACGAAATCGGCATCGGCGACGTACTTGTCGCGATCGGCGTAGGCGAGTCGTTCGGCCTCGGAGATCAGGTGCACCGCATCCGCGTCGGGGACGCCGCCGTCGGCGTCGACATCACCCGGCGGCAGCGACGCGAGGTCGAAGTTGTCGAGGATGCCGAGCGTCGCGGCGACCGCCATGCCACCCGAGGACGGGTTGGGCATGCCGCAGATCTCGTACTCGCGGTAGGGGGTGCACAGCGGCTGCCGTTCCTTCGCCTCGTAGGCGGCGAGATCCTCGAGGGTCATGGTTCCGGGTGTACGCCCGCCGGAATCGGTGCCGGTGGACTCGACGATGCCGGCCGCGATGTCACCGGTGTAGAAGACGTCGGCACCGTCGGTGGCGATCGCCGAGAGTGTCTTGGCCATGGCCGGATTCGTGAGGGTCTCACCCGCGGCCTTGGGTGAGCCGTCGGCCTGCAGGAAGTAGGCGCGGGCCTCGTCGTCGACGGCGAGCTGCTCGGCGGAATCGGCGATCGACTGCGCCAGACGGTCGCTGATCACGATGCCCTGATCGGCGAGATCGATGGCGGGGCGGAACAACTCGTTCCAGGCGGCGTTCCCGTGCTCCGCGTGGACGGTTTCGAGCATCCGCACGACGCCGGGCACGCCGATCGAGCGGCCGCTCGCACGCGCGTCGGGGCGGGGTTCGGTGCGGTCGGTGTCGCTGATCCAGCGCAGGTAGTTCTCGGTCGCGGACATCGGTGCCGTCTCGCGGCCGTCGTATGCCTTCACCTCACCGGACTCGGCGTCGTAGTACACCAAGAACGCTCCGCCACCGATACCCGACGACTGGGGTTCGACGAGACCGAGGACCATCTGGGCGGCGACGAGCGCGTCGGCCGCGGTCCCGCCGTCGCGCAGGACCTCGCATGCCGCTTCGGTGGAGACGGGATTGGCCGTCGACACGGCGAAGGAGGAGGTGGTCACCGCGGTCATGCCGGTGCGGTAACCGGTCGCGATCTCGGGGTTCGTGGAGATGTCGCGATCCCCGGTCTCCGCCGGCTGCGTGTCGGTGATCGGGGTGCCGTTCGGTTCTGCGGTGCAGGTCGCGGCTGCCGCGGTCTCCTGCACGT
This sequence comes from Rhodococcus sp. IEGM1339, assembly GCF_050321925.1. Lineage (NCBI taxonomy): Bacteria > Bacillati > Actinomycetota > Actinomycetes > Mycobacteriales > Nocardiaceae > Rhodococcus > Rhodococcus sp. IEGM1339. The sequence goes on along the minus strand of NZ_JBNQFT010000011.1, from coordinate 22,977 downwards.
CGGCCGCGCCGTCGGATTCCGTATCGCCCGACGCGGACGTGCACGCGCCGAGGAGGGCGATCGAGACGGTCGCGGCGAAGGCCGCGCGGACACCGGGCCGGGCTCTCGAGGGCAGGACCATTCACTGACCGTAGCCGGGCGCGTGAGTGCCCGTAGGGAATTCGACCGCGATCCGTTTGCGCACGCGCGACGCCCAGCGCCGGCCCGTCCACCTGAAGCCCGCACGGCTGGAGATGCTGACCTCCTGGATCGACCGCTACCGGTTGGTGAAGGAACAGCAGTTCCGCGGTCTCGACGCCGTCGCGCAGTGGCTCGGCCCGCGCGGCCTGGAGATGAAGATCGAGGAGTACGACCTCCGCACCGGCGGTTCGTACCGCTACGAACACTCCGACGACAGCGGCAGCTACCGCTTCGCGAGTGTCTTCCATACCGTCCGCGAGAACGAGTTCATCGTCCAGACCTTCGAATATCTCGGGTTCCCTGATGTGGTGAGCCTCGAGACGCTCACCTTCGTCGACCTCGGGAACGTCCCTGCAAGCTGGTCGGCCATTCCGTGTACCCGAGACAGGAGGCCCGCGACGGCATGGCGGAAGCGGGTATGGAGACCGGCCTGACCGAGGGCTTGGAACGACTCGAGGAACTGCTGGCCGGGTCCGCGACGCGGTGAGCGCCGTTCACCGCAGGGCGTGGCCGAGTTCGGCGGCGCGCGCGAGCAGTTGCGCGCCGTCGCGGGCGACGACCACCTCGTCGCACAGTTCGGCGTAGTCGGGCATCGCGCAGGTCGCCTGCGGCCAGTACCGCTCGGGCTCGGGCGTGATCCACGCGAGGCGGTGCACGCGACGACGGAGTTCCTCGAGCCGATCGACACGCGGGGGCAGACCGTTGCAGCGCCCGTCCCCCACGACCAGCACCGACGTTCGGCCGTCGATCGATCCGGAATGTTCGGTGAGCAGTTCGTCGAACATCCTGCCGTAGTCGCTGCTCGCTTCGAGATCGACTGCGGGATGGGCGAGTACGGCCGCCAGTGCACCGTCGCCGTCGGCGGCGAGCAACTGTGTCGTCACGTCCACCGGACGATCGACGAAGGCGACCACCCGGCACCGGTGCGCCCGTCCGTGCATCGCCTGGGCGAGCCGGAGTGTGAACGCGGTGATCGGACGGACCGACAGCGAGACGTCGGCGAGGACGAGCAGCCGCACCCGGTCGGGGCGGGGCGCGCGGACGACGAGCCGGAACGGCACCCCGTCGGTCCGCATCCCCGCTCGGGCGGTCCTGCGCATGTCGAGCCGCCCGCGGGTCCGCTCACGCGGATGGGGCCGGACCGGTCCGCGCATGCGACGCAGCACCTCGTGGCACGCGAGTTCGATCTCGGCGCGATCGATGCCGGCGGTGTCGTGCGATTCGGGTGCCTCGACACCTTCGGTCCCCGGCGCCACGGCGGCGAGCGAAGCCACGAACGCCTCGACCGCATCCACGAGGCGCGCGAGCTGGGATGCGGAGAGAGGTTCGTCGAGGACCTCTCCCCCGTAGGTGCGGTGCGGGTCGTAGGCGTCGAGCCACGCGAGGATCGACGCCGGGTCGTCCCACGACAACGATCCGACGACCGCGGCCCCCGGTTCCCCGGACAGATCACCCACCGTCGTGGTCGCGGCATTCTCGACGTCGACGGTGTAGGTGACGCCGCGACGGCCCGAGTCCGCATCCGTGTCCACCGACAGATCGGCGTCGGACGACGTCATCGACACATCGTCGTCGTCCTTGTGCGGGTTGAAACCCCTGCGGGCCTCCGGAGTGTCGAAGTGGTCGCCGACCTCGGCTGCACGTTCGTTGTACTCGGCGTAGCGCGCGACGCTCGGGTCGTCGCCGATCTCGAGTGCCGCCGGCAGGGACTCGGCGAACTGCGCGCGGGCGGGACCGCCGCCGCTCGTGGCGACGGCGGCGTCGACCGCACCGAACAACTCGTCGAAGGCGCGCTCGAAGCCGGCCCTCTCGTGCGGATACTTGGCGCACACCGCCCGCAGGCACGCGCGCAGCGAATCCCGCTCGCGGGCGGGGACCATGTCGAGCACCCGGCGCACCTCGATGCTCTCGGCGGGTGACGCCGCGACACCGTGGCGTCGCAGGAGCATGCCGAACACCGCCGCCACCACGTCGAGTACGTAGCGGGGGCGACGCTCGTCGAGCGCGGTCACCCGTCCCACTCGGGCTGCGTGCATCGCGGGGTCACCCCCGAAGTCCGCTGCCCGCGGCGTCGCGACCGCCACCACCGCGTCCCCGGAAGGCTGCGGTCGTGGTGTTCGCCGGGCGCGATGCGACCGTCACGCGTTCACGCGACGGAACAGGTTCGGGTGCACTCGCTTCGGACGCGCCCGGTTCGGACACCGCGGTTGCCGGTGCTGCACCGCCGAGCCGGGTCTTCGCGAGGTCGACGTCGCCGGTGTACTTGAGCAGCGTCGCCAGCAGCACGTCGCGCATGCCGCCCAGCGAATCCGGGTCGTCGGCGTCGTGTCCCATCACCGTCGCCGCACGTGCGGCGTCGATGACCTCCGAGATCGAGGGACTCTTGCGCAGCGGCAGATCGCGCAGGGTCCGGGACAGGTCGACGATCTGGTGAGCCGTTCCCGGGCGCACGTCCGGCACCCGCGCGGTGACGATCTCGCGTTCACGCTCGGGTGTCGGGTATCCGACGTGGTAGTGCAGGCAGCGACGCTTGAGCGCGGGTGACAACTCGCGAGTGTCGTTGGAGGTCAGGATCACCCACGGTGTGGACCGGGCCGTGAACGTGCCGACCTCGGGGATCGTCACCTGCCGTTCGGCGAGCACCTCGAGCAACAGTGCCTCCATGGATTCCTCGGTGCGGTCCACCTCGTCGACGAGCAGGACCACCGGCTCCTCCGAGAGCACGGCCTCGAGCAGCGGACGGACCGACAGGAAGGTCTCCGAGTACAGTCCGAAGTCCTGCTGCGCGAGGAACTTCGACGCGTCCGCGAGGTCGGCGCGACCGGCGAGCAGTTCGCCGATGCGGTCGCGCAGCATCTGCACATGCAGCAGCTGTTTGGCGTAGTCCCACTCGTAGAGGGCGCGGCTGTCGTCGAGCCCTTCGTAGCACTGCAGTCGAACCAGTTTCCGGCCGCCGACCGCGGCGAGCGCCTTGGCCAGTTCGGTCTTGCCGACCCCGGCGGGGCCTTCGAGCAGTAGGGGCCGCTCGAGTGCGGTGGCGAGGTGCACGACGGTCGCGAACTCGTCGTCGGCGATGTAGTCGTGCCGGCGCAGCGCATCCTTCAACTCGGCGCCCGAGGCGAACGGGGTCATCCGGGGTCTCCTTCTGTGGCGTGGTCGCAGCGGAGCAGGGCGCTCCCGGGGCGCAGGGGACGCCCCGGGAGCGCGGGTTCTCAGTAGGACCGGTTGATGCAGTGGTCGACGACCGGGATCATCGAGTCGACGGTGACCTCGCGGGGGTTGCCCGGGGTGCACCAGTCGTCCTGGATGTGCTCGGAGATCGCCCGGACGGTCTTCTCGTCGCCGCGGATCGCGTCTCCGCGACCCGCATACTTCTTGGTGTTCATCTGGTTCTTCTCGTACGAGTCGGTGCGCACCTGCCCGAAGTTGTCGGGGATGCCGACGTCCTTCGCGAGACGGATCGCCGCTTCGACGGCCGCGTCGGCGGCCTGGACGGTGGTCATATTGCGGGTGTCCACGCCCATCGCGGTGGCGATGCGGGCGTAACGCTCGTAGCGGGAGGGCAGGTTGTACTCCCACACGCGCGGCAGGGCGATGGCGTTGTTGAGGCCGTGGTGGCTGTCGAAGAAGGCCGAGACGGCGTGCGAGATGGAGTGCACGATGCCGAGGCCGCCGGAGTTGAAGGCCTGCGCGGCGATGTACTGGGCGTTCATCATGCCTTCGCGGGCCTTGAGGTTGCGCGGCTCGAAGACCGCTTCACGCAGGTGCTTCGCGACGAGCTCGATCGAGTACAGGGCGTTGCCGAGCGACGGGGCGAAGTCCAGCCGGGAGACGTACGGCTCGGAGCCGTGGGCGAGGACGTCGAAACCGCAGTAGGCGGTGAAGTGCTGGGGGCAGCTGTAGTAGAGCAGCGGGTCGTCGATCGCGAGGGTGACGATCGTGGCCTCGTCGAAGCCGACCCACTTGTGTGGGTGGTCCATGTCGGAGGTGTCGGTGATGACGTAGGCCCAGGACGTCTCGGAGCCGGTGCCGGCGGTCGTGGAGACGGCGATGTGCGGCGGGTTCTCCTTGTTGGTGGACTTCGCGAAGCCCTCGAACTCGTTGATGTTGCGGCCGTCGTGGGCGATCACGACGCGGGCGCCCTTCGCGGCGTCGTGGCTCGATCCGCCCCCGACGGAGATGATCGAGTCGCACTTCTCCTTCTGGTAGAGCGCCGCGGCCTCCATGACGTTGTAGTCCTTGGGGTTGGACTCGACCTTGTCGTAGAGGACGACCTCGACGCCCTGGTACTCGATCTTGCCGATGAGCTCCTCGATGATCCCCGATCCGCGCAGGCCGGTGGTCATCAGCAGGGCGCGCTTGAAGCCGAGGTTCTTCGCCTCGACGCCGAGGATGTCGTGGGCGCCGACACCCATCAGCGCGCGGGGGAAGGGGTGGAATTCCTTGATCGGGAAGTCCCAGATCTGATTGAGCTCGATTGCCATGGTGTATCTCCTCGCAGAGGGGGTGTACCGGATCGGGTGTGTGATGTGGACCTCATCCGCGATTCACCATCGACCAGAGCTGCGAGGCGTGAAAGACGCAGCGGCCGAAACCGTCCGGTCGCCGCGGGGGCACCGCCCGTTCGGGTAGGGCACCTCCCGCTGACCGGGTGGGCGCCGCACTCGCCCGAGCAGTGCCGGTACCGTTTTCCTCATCCCATGTGCGCTGGTAACCTGAATTAGAACACGTTCTAGATTCGGTCGTGCGCGGCCATCTTTGCAGGAGAGGACGAGACCACCCATGACGACTGTCGAGGTGCCCCACGGCTCACGCTCGGTGATCCTCACCGTGTCCGCCGTCGTCGAGGAGACCGCCGACACGCGGTCGATCGTGTTCGCCGTCCCGGACGAGCTGCGCGACAAATTCGCCTACCGGCCCGGCCAGTTCCTCACCCTGCGCATCCCGAGCGACCGGACGGGCTCGGTGGCCCGCTGCTACTCGCTCGCGAGCTCGCCGTTCACCGACGACGCCCCCAAGGTCACCGTCAAGCGCACCTCCGACGGCTACGGATCCAACTGGCTGTGCGACAACATCGCGGCCGGACAGACCCTCGAGGTGCTCCCTCCCGCGGGCGTCTTCACCCCGAAGTCGCTCGACCACGACTTCCTGCTGTTCGGCGCCGGCAGCGGCATCACCCCGGTGATCTCGATCCTCAAGTCCGCGCTCACCCAGGGCGGCGGCACGGTGGTGCTGGTCTACGCCAACCGCGACGAGAAGTCCGTCATCTTCGCCGAGGAGCTGCGGGCTCTCGCGGAGAAGTACCCGACGCGCCTGACCGTCGTGCACTGGCTCGAGTCCGTCCAGGGTCTGCCCACCGCCGACCAGCTCGCGGCGATCGCAACGCCCTACGAGTCGTACGAGGCGTTCATGTGCGGCCCCGGACCGTTCATGGACACGGTCCACCAGGCACTGAACACCGTGGGCATGCCCCGCGCCCGCGTGCACGCCGAGGTCTTCAACTCGCTGTCGGGCGACCCGTTCGCCGACCAGGCGCCGGTCGAGGTCAGCGACGAGGACGCCGCCGACGCCGCGACCGTCGAGGTCGAACTCGACGGCGAGGTCCACAAGCTCTCGTGGCCGCGTACGCAGACCCTCGTCGACATCATGCTCGCGAAGGGCATCGACGTGCCGTATTCGTGTCAGGAGGGCGAATGCGGATCGTGCGCGTGCACCGTGCTCGAGGGCAAGGTCGAGATGGAGAACTGCGACGTGCTCGACCCCGAGGACATCGAGGCGGGCTACATCCTCGGTTGCCAGGCCCGGCCGGTGACCGACCACCTCAAGATCGAGTTCTGAGCCGGCGGGTTCACGCCCCGCTGATCCCGCTCTCTGCGGAAGTGCCCGGCCCCTACGAACGTGCGGGGACGGGCACTTCCCGCATCCCGGCGGAGTCGGGCTTCGGCTTTCGCACGAGCACGCCGACCCCGGCCACGAGCGCCAGCACGGCGACGACCACGCCGTAGCCGACGGCGGTGGACATCAGGCCGAACGATCCGGCCGCCACCCCGGCGGCCATCGCGGGCACCGAGAACGCGAAGTAGCAGACGACGAAGGTCGTTGCGAATATCCGGCCGCGCTCGTGGGGTCGGCCGAGCGAGCCGACCACGCCCATGGCCGCGACGAAGGTCGAACCCCAGCCGAAGCCGGCGACCGCGGTACCCGCGTAGTATGCCGCGACCCATCCCGTGAGGAGCGCGGTGATCACCGCGGCCAGTCCCGTCGCGAGCAACACGGCCCCGAGGATCACGATGCGATGGGGGTCGCGGCGGGCCGTGGTGGTCGCCGCGACCGTGCCCGCCGTGAACAGCGTGCCGATCGCCAGACCCGCGGCGAGGCGGTTGTCGATACCGAATACCGAGTCGACGATCGAGGGCCCCAGCGACATGTACAGCCCGCCGAGTGCCCACGCCGACATCAGACTGGGCAGGATGAGCAGATAGCGACCCCGGACCTCACGGGGCACCGACGCGCTCGGCACCAGGCTCCGCAGGGCGTCGCGTCGCGACGGGAAACCCACCGACGGCGAGGTCTCCGGCACGAAGATCAGCGCGATCGCCAGCACGACGGCGAGAACGCCGACGACCGCATAGCTCAGGACCGTGGGGAGTGGCGCGAACTGTACGAGTACGCCGGCTCCCGCCGCGCCGAGCGCGAGGCCGAGCGACGGCGCCGCGGTGTTGATCAGCGGACCGATGTGCCTGTTCGGCTGCATCTCGATCACGGCCGCCGCCAGCGCGCTCGTCGCCGCGCCCACCGCGAGACCCTGCAGGATCCGCGCGACGATCAGCCACCCCACCCCCGGGGAGGCGATGAAGACCACCATGCTCGCCGCGAGCAACAGCAGGGCCGTCACGATCACGGGTCTGCGCCCGACGTAGTCGGACAGCGACCCCACCGTCACGAGCGCCGCGAGCAGTGCGAGCACGTAGACCGCGAACACCACCGTGAGCATCGCCGCGGAGAACCCCCACATCTGCTGGTAGACGGGATACAGCGGTGACGGTGCCGACGACGACGCGGTGAGGGTGAACGCTCCCAGGCCGACCACGGCGAAACCGAACGAGCGGATACGGCCGCGGGGCTGGACGGGAGCAGTCATCGAACCTCCAGAAGGTGATCGGCGCGTTCCACGCGAGAGACGAACGGCGTGTCCCACGCGGAAACGAACGAGCGCCTCCGCGCGAATTGGTGAACACCCCTTCAGCAACATACTTCGCTCGACGAAGTATTCCTCCGGCCATCCACTCGACGGCTCGGACACTCAGAGGGAGGTGGCGTCCTCGACGTCCTCGTCCCGCATGTCGCCGGGCGCCGCGAGCAGGGCGCGACCGGCAGCGAAGACCGTCGCTGCCAGCGGCAACTCTCCGGGCACACCGCTGCGGAAGACTTCGACACGGCCCGAACCCGAGGCGGGTCGCCCGAGCGCATCGATCCGGCGCAGCGTCTGCCGTGCGACGGCCTCGGCGCTGTCGAACAGGCGCACTCCGGCCGGCAGGTGTTCGATGATGGTGTCGGCGACAAGCGGATAGTGGGTGCAACCGAGAACCACACCCTGGACATCCCGAGGGGTGCGCTCGGCCGCGGAAGCGACCGCTGCGGCGACGGCCACCCGATCACCCGCATCGATGGCGTCGGCAAGTCCGTGACACGCCACGCCGACGACCTCGGACCCGTTCGCGAACTGGTCGATCAGATTCGCCTGGTACCTGCTCGCGGTGGTCGCCGCGGTGGCCCAGATCGCCACCGAATCGCACGCCGCGGCCGCGGGCTTGACCGCGGGGACCGTGCCCACCACGGGCACCGCCGGACCGAGATCGGCCCGGACGTGTTCGAGGGCGGTCACCGATGCGGTGTTGCATGGGAGCACGACCACCTCGGCGCCCCGGGCGACGGCGCGACGGGCGGTGGTGACGACCCGGTCGATCACCCAGTCCGGAGACTTCGGGCCCCACGGGGCGCCGTCGGGATCCGTCGACAACATGAGGTCGAGATCGGGACGCAACCGTCGCAGCCACGCGGACGTCGGCAACAGCCCGAGACCCGAGTCGATGAGCGCAACGATCACCCTACGAATCTAGCGGGTCGCGCACGGCCGGCCCGACGGCGGTCGTTCCGGCGCGCAGCTCACTCCCCTAGACCGCCGCCGTGAGCAGCTCGTCGATCGGGGCGCCCGCAGCGATCTTCGCGCGCGACTTCATGACCAGCGCGGGCAGGCCGCCGCCCACAGCGCCGACGAACCTGCCGTCGCGCTCGTAGTACGCGAGGAACTTGCGGCCGTCGTCGCGCACGACGTGCACCGTGTCGTCGGCGGTGACCGCACCGAGGCCCTGGATCTTGATGTCGTACTGGTCGCTCCAGAAGTAGGGCACCTGTGCGGCGGCCCCGGCCTCGACGCCCATGATGGTCTTCGCCAGGACGGATGCCTGCTCGCCGGCGTTCGTCCAGTGCTCGATGCGCCTGCGCCCACCGGCCGGTACTTGCCAGGACGCGACATCGCCGACGGCCCACACGTGCGGGGTGGAGGTGCGGCCCGTGCCGTCGCACACGACACCGTTCTCGACTTCGACACCCGATCCCTCGAGCCACTCGGTGGCCGGGATCGAACCGATGCCCAGCACGACGAGGTCGACGTCGATCTCGCTGCCGTCGCCGAGGACGGCGGAGGTGACACGGCCGTCGCCGAGGACGGCGGAGGTGACACGGCCGTCGCCGAGGACGGCGGAGGTGACACGGCCGTCGCCGCGGATCTCCGACAATCCGACGCCGGCACGCACGTCGACGCCCTCGGCGGTGTGCAGGCGGGTGACGAGAGCACCGACCTCGGCACCGAGCACCGATGCGAGCGGGGTGGGCTGCGGTTCGACCAGCACGACCTCCACCTCGCGCGCCCGCAGGCTCGCCGCGACCTCGCACCCGATGAACCCGGCACCGACGACGAGCGCGCGGGCACCCGGAACGATCGCCTCGCGCAGGGCGCGGCTGTCCTCGAGCGACCGCAGGACGTGGACCCCCGCCAGATCCGGCAGACCGGGGATGCGGCGGGGCCGCAGACCCGTGGCGACGACGAGTTCGTCGTAGCCGAGTTCGGTGCCGTCGCTGAGCGTGAGGGTGCGCGACGCGGTGTCGACCGAGCGAGCCGCGGCACCGAGCATCAACTCGATGCGGTTCTCGCCGAAGAACTCGCTCGGCCGAAGAGTCGTGTCGTCGCGGTCGCCGCGCAGGACCTCCTTCGACAGGGGCGGGCGGTCGTAGGGCAGGTGCGTCTCGTCGCCGACGAGCACGAGTTCGCCCTCGTATCCGGCCCGGCGCAGCTCTTCGGCGGTACGCACCGCCGCCAGGCCGGCGCCCACGACCACGACGCGCTCCGGCGTACTCTCGGTCTCCCGCTCGTTCGACACCCTCGGCCCATCCTTCGCTTCGTCTTTTGTGACACGCATGCGCGTTCCGCGCGGTAGTGATGCGTCCCACTCCGCGTCCCACGTTCTTACCAAACAGCGACGACGGGCGACAGACCTACGTCGGCCGTTAGAGTTCGAGGCACCGTGAGGACAATGGGATCCAGCACAGGATCGAGCACGGAACACGACCGGTACACCTACCTGGGGGCCCCTCATGACCAGCGACAGCGGCGCAGGTATCAGCCGCATACAGTTCGGCGCCGGAACCTCCTCCGGATCCGCCGACCCGCAGGGCCGCACGATCATCGCGGACGCGGTGGTGGCCAAGATCGCGGGGCTCGCGACCCGCGAGATCAGCGGCGTCATCGAGGTGGGCGCCGGCACCGCCCGCGTCGTGGGCGCACTGCGCGACCGCATCCCCGGTGCGCGCATCAACCACGGACAGGGTGTCGCCGTCGAGGTCGGTGAACGTCAGGCCGCGATCGACATCGGCATCGTCGCCGAATACGGCGTCGCGCTGCACGAACTCGCCGTCGCCATCCGGCACAACGTCATCGCTGCGGTCGAACGCATGACGGGACTCGAGGTCACCGAGGTCAACATCACGGTCTTCGACGTGATGCTCCACGAAGAGGCCGCGGCCCTCACCGACGACGCCAAACCCCGCGTGCAGTGAACCCCGGATCAGCAGCGCAGGCGAATGCGGCCGACCTGGTGGCGGACGCCGCGCTGTCCGTTCCCGGCGTCGTGGGTCTGCACCGCGGCGCATTCGGGGAGGTCGCCACCTATCTGCCCGGCCGACGGGTCGAAGGTGTGCGGCTGACCGATCAGCTGTGCGCGGTGCACATCGTCGTGCGGATCCCCGCCGATCTCCCGGCCGTCGCCGACGCCGTCCGCGTCCGGGTGTCCCCGCTGGTGGACGTCCCCGTCCAAGTGACCATCGAAGATGTCCACGCCGGTGAACGAGAAGGAGCCCCATCGTGAACCACACACCCGTCAGCAACACCGTCGTCGGACTCCTCGCGGGGCTGCTCCTGGCCCTCGCCGGCATCATCGGCGGGTTCAGCGGTCTGCTGTTCGCCGTGCTGCTCGGCGCGCTCGGTGCCGCGATCGGCGCCCATCGCGACGGCCACCTCGACCTCGGCGCCCTGTTGAGGAGTCGGGGCCGTGGCTGATCCCACCGCGTCCGACGTCGGGACATCCGACGACACCGGGACCGGGGTCGTTCCCCCGGGCGAACGCGGCAGCCTTGTCGTCAAGGACCGTGCGATCGAACGCATCGCCGCGGCTGCCGCGCTCGGCGTTCCCGGTGTGGTGCGGCACAGCGGAGGTGGGATCCTGCGTCTCACCGGCCGCGACCTGCCCCGGGCCGACGTCACCACCGGCGCGAAGGCCGTCGCGGTGAATCTCTACATCGCCGCCGAATGGCCGTACGACGCGGCGATGCTCACCCGCCGGGTCCACGACGCGGTCGAACACCAGCTGAACGACCTGACGGGCATGCGGATCAGCGAACTCAACGTGCTCATCGTCGCGACCGCGCTCGTCGAGGACGGCGAGACCGACGAGGCGCAGCCACCCGTCGAGTACCTGGAATCCGACATTGTCGCGGCGCGGACCACTCCGCATCCCGACATCCCCACCGTCGCTCCCCTGCCACCGCTGGCGCCGCCCGCGGCCGCACCCGCCGCCGCGATCGTGGCGATCGCGGCGCTCGCCCTGTCGTTCGTCGCCGCCCGGGAACTGCTCATCGTCAACGGGACGTACGGCGGTGCCCCGTGGCTGCGCAACTCCTTCGAGTGGTTCGGCCGTCTGCACTGGCACACCTGGCTCGCACCCGTCGCGGGCGTCTGCCTCGTCCTCGGGATCGTCCTGATCGTCGTCGCCCTCAAACCCCGCCGCCGGACGCATGTGCCGCTGCAGGTCGCGGGGCCGGTGCCCACGGTGTGGATGCGGCGCACGGACGTCGCACGCATGTGCAGCGCCCACGCGTCCGCGCTCACCGGCGTGCGCACGGCCCGCACGGTCGTCGACCGTCGCCGTGCCGTGGTGCGCATCTCGATCGAGGACGAGACACCGGTCGACGAGATCACCGCGTCCGTGCGCGGCGCGGTCGCCCCGAACCTCGCGGCGCTCGCCGACCCCGTCGAACTCGTGGTGGAGGTGGCGCGGTGAAACTCCGTACCGTGCTGGCGAATCGGCTCGTCACCTTCCTGGCGGGCCTCGCCCTCGCCGGTGCCGGCGCATTCGCCCTGGCGTGGGTGTGGCAGGTTCCCCTAGCTCGAGAGCAACTCTCGCGTCTCGACCGTCCCCGCGTGACCGACGTCCCGGACCAGTCGTGGTGGACACCGGCCCTGTGGTCGGTCTTCGCGGGCGGACTCGTGCTCGGCATCGCGTTGCTCGCTGTCAACCTGTCGCGCCGGCGCACGTCGACCGTGCAGCTCTACGACCAGGTCACCGACGCCACCCTCGGTGTCGAACTCGGTCCCGTCGTCGACGGTGTGGCAGCCGAACTCGCCGCCCTGCCGGGCGTGCGGGCCGTGCGCGGACGCGCGGTCGTCGAACGCCACCTGCCGACGCTCTCGGTGGTGGTGCACGCCGACCCGACCATCGATGTCACCGAGCTGACGGAAGCTGCGGAGGATGCCGCCCAGCGGGTCGCGCGCGCTCTCGGCGGGGCGCACGTGGCGACGCAGGTCCTGGTACATCTCGACCCGGCTGTGGATGTCCACTGAGCCCACCCACCCCGGGCCGGAACCCATCCGGTCCGGGGTGGCTCAGCTTCGGGCCGCGTCCACGAGGTCGTGCTCGACGCTGTAGTCCACGCGCATCCGGTCCATCGCCACGTCGCGCACCTTGTACGCCCGCTGCGTGGTGCGTTCGAGGTCCGGATAGCGGAATTCCTGGACGCGGTCGAGGAGCGCGAGCAGCGGCCCGACGCGTCCGAGGACGTGCTTGAGCGGGCTGTCGGGGATGTGCAGGGCGTCGGCGTCGGCGTCGCCGATGAACACCCGCTGCAGCGAGTGCATCACCGTGCGGGCGACCGTCGTCCGGATCGGTGCGGTGCCCGGCAGCAGGTTGGCCAGCTCCGGGACGAGATACTGCTCGGTCAGCGCGGTGACGAAATCCCGGTCCTCGTCGCTGGGGCCGGGCGAGGTGAGCCGGTACAGGTCCTCGACCGCGATGTGATCGCGTTCGGTGCGCAGGCCCAGTTCCTCGCCCATCCCGATCACGTGCCCGACGTAGCGCCACAGGTGGTAGATGTCGTCGAGTTCGCGATCGGTGAAGCGCACGCCGAGGATCTGCATCGCCTCGACCGCGATGTGCCCGAACTCGGCCATCGTGAGCGCCATGTACGACTGCGGGATCGGGACTCCCCAGGCGTCCTCGTCCCACACCCCGCTCGCGAGAATGCCCTTGCGCACGTGGGCGTGGATCAGGCGCACCCGCACCGTGAACGCGAATCCGCCTCCGTCGCGGCGCATTCCGCCGCGAGTGAGGACGTGCCGTAACCACTCCCCGACCTCGACCGACCGCACGGCCGGCTGACTCACATAGCGGCCCGTCAGTGCGAGAGGCTTTCCGGCGATGAAGTTTCCGGCACCGCGCAGCAGCGAGGCAGCACCGAGCACCATGCCGAGGATCGGCGTGTGCCGAACGAGCGCGTCGGCGGCGTTGTCGATGCGGTCGTGGTCTACCCAGGCGGGTTCGTTGTCGAGGAAGGCGAACAGCTCTCGCAGGGATTCGGGTGCGTCGGGGACCGCCTCGACACCGTGAGTGAGTGCGACGCGCACGGCAGCCGTCGCGGAGTTCGGACCGAAGTCGTCGTTCACCACGGCGTCGGCCGGCGGGTCGGCCTGCCACATGCCGTCGAGCCAGCGCTCGCCGAGATCTGCGTATCGGCGCACCGCAAGGTCGGCGTTGACGAGATCACGTGGGATGTGTCGCTCCATGCATCCATGGAAACACGAGGAATCCTCACTTACTATTCACTTTCATGAGCTCCCCGCGCGGCAACAGAACCGGAGGCAGAATCCCTCGGAAGCGTCCTGTGCAGCAGCGAAGTCACGACACCCGCAAGTTGCTCCTCATCTCTGCGTACGAGTTGCTCGAGCGCAGCCCCACCGCGCGGATCAGCACCACGGCACTCGCCGAGCACGCCCACGTGAGCATCGGGACGGTCTACCGATACTTCCCCGACGTCGACGCCGTGCTCGACGAACTCCGCATGACCGCCGTCCACGCGATCACCACCTCGCTGTCCACCGCCATCGGGCGGGCGATGGACCAGCAGCCGGAGGACGCCATGGCGACGGTCGTGGAAAGCCTCACCGCCGCGTTCGAGAAACACGCCGCGGTGCTCCGGGTGTCGTACACCTCCGAGGAGATCGAGTTCGGACTCGCGTGGGCCGAGGTCGAAGGTCCGCTGCGGCCGCTCGGACGCATCATCCCGGCGCGGCTGCGACCCGATCTCGACGACGCAGCACTCGACGATCTCGTGTTCATCGTGATGGGAGCGACGGCGAGCCTGTGTTCACGGATCGCCCTCTTGCGGCCCCGGAGATCCGATCGGACCCGGATGATCGCGGTGACGGCGCGGATGCTCCTCGCCGCGATCGAGAGCGCCTGACGCACGGCGCATCGTGTACGGCGCGCTCATCTCCGGGTTCGAAAACAGACCCGACGTCCTGCCGAACGGCACATACTGATCACTGTCGTTCTCACACCGTCGTCTCGACCGAGGAGAGTGCTGTGCGTCGACTACCGATCGTGTTGTCCGCCGTGATCCTCACCGTCGCGGCCGCCTGCGGCAACGACACCTCGAGCGAATCACCGCTCGCCGCAACGTCCGAAGCGACCGCGACCGATGCGACCGCTACCGGCGCGGCGCCCGCCGACGAATTCCAGGACGTGCTCGACCGCGTCCGCGAGGAAGTCGGCTTTCCGGGAGTCGTTGCGCGCGTGGTCACCCCGGACTACGAGTGGACCGGTTCGTCCGGCACGATCGGTGCGGATCGATCGGAGGAACCCGGCCCGGACGACCACACCCGCATCGGCAGCATCACGAAGACGATGACGATCACCGCTCTACTGCAACTGGCGGAGGACGACCGCCTGTCGCTGGAGGATCCGATCGGCCGCTATGTGCCGGGCCTGCCGAACGGCGACGTCGCCACCCTGGGTCAGCTGGCCTCGATGGTGAGCGGCATCCCCAGCTACACCTTCGACGAGGAATTCCAGCAGCAACTCTTCGACGATCCGGAGGCACCGTGGACCCCGGACGAACTCCTCGACTACGTACGCGGTGACGCACCGAACTTCGCTCCCGGGGAGCGGTTCGAGTACTCCAACACCAACACGATCGCGCTCGGGCTGGTCGTCGAGCAGGTTTCCGGGCAGAGCCTGCACGAGTACTTCCGGGCGAACATCTTCGAGCCCCTGGGCATGGCCGACACCGTGATGCCCACCGACGCGGCCATCGCGTCACCGCACCTGTACGGGATCACCGAACAGGGACAGCCGGACGGGCAGACGGCCGATGCGACCGGTTGGAACCCGTCGTGGGGATGGTCGGCCGGCGCGGTGATCTCCACCGTCGACGACCTCGAACTGTGGGGCACGGCCCTCGGGACGGGCGAGGGCATCCTCTCCCCCGAGATGCAGCAGCTCCGTCTCGACTCGTTCCTGTTCGACGTCCCCGGTGCGACCGACACCCGCGCCTACGGCCTCGGGCTCGGTATCGAGAACGGCTGGCTCGGCCACACGGGCGAACTCCCCGGTTTCAACACCTACGTGGGATATCTGCCCGAACGCCGGGCCGTGGTCGTCGCCGCCGTGAACAGCGACATCCCGACGGCCGACGGGGAGGAACCGGTGACCCCCGTGGCAAACCAGCTGAAGGAGATCGTCGGCTGATCGCTTGAGATCCAGAAACGTCGAACGGCGCCCACCCGGAGGGTGGACGCCGTTCGAGCGTCAGTGAGGACTAGCTCACTTGATGATCCCGTAGACGGTGCCTACTTGATGATCTTCGTGACGCGACCGGCGCCGACGGTGCGGCCACCCTCGCGGATCGCGAAGCGGAGGCCCTCGTCCATGGCGACCGGCTGGATCAGCTTGACGGACATCTCGGTGTTGTCACCGGGCATGACCATCTCGGTGCCCTCGGGGAGGGTCACAACGCCCGTCACGTCCGTGGTACGGAAGTAGAACTGCGGGCGGTAGTTGTTGAAGAACGGCGTGTGGCGGCCGCCCTCCTCCTTGTTGAGGATGTAGGCCTGGCCCTCGAACTCCGTGTGGGGAGTCGTGGTGCCCGGCTTGACGACGACCTGGCCACGCTCGACGTCCTCGCGCTTGATGCCGCGGACGAGGAGACCGACGTTGTCGCCGGCCTGGCCCTGGTCGAGCAGCTTGCGGAACATCTCGATGCCGGTGACCGTGGTCTTGGTCGAATCGGGGCGGATGCCGACGATCTCGACCTCTTCGTTGACGTTGATCACGCCACGCTCGATACGGCCGGTGACGACAGTGCCACGACCCGTGATGGTGAAGACGTCCTCGACGGGCATGAGGAACGGCTTGTCGGTCTCACGGACCGGGTCCGGGATGGAGTCGTCGACGGCCTGCATGAGGTCGACGATCGACTGGACCCACTTCTCGTCACCCTCGAGAGCCTTGAGAGCGGAGATCGGGACGACCGGAGCGTTCTCGTCGAACTCCTGCGAAGCGAGGAGCTCGCGCACCTCCATCTCGACGAGCTCGAGGATTTCCTCGTCGTCGACCATGTCGGCCTTGTTCAGGGCGACGAGGATGTAGGGAACGCCGACCTGGCGAGCGAGCAGCACGTGCTCACGCGTCTGGGGCATCGGGCCGTCGGTGGCCGCCACGACCAGGATCGCGCCGTCCATCTGGGCGGCACCGGTGATCATGTTCTTGATGTAGTCCGCGTGACCCGGGGCGTCGACGTGCGCGTAGTGGCGCTTGTCGGTCTGGTACTCGACGTGGGAGATGTTGATCGTGATACCACGAGCCTTCTCCTCAGGTGCCTTGTCGATCTGATCGAAAGCGAAGCTCTCGTTCAGGTCGGGGAACTTGTCGGCAAGCACCTTGGTGATCGCAGCCGTGGTGGTGGTCTTGCCGTGGTCGACGTGACCGATGGTGCCGATGTTCACGTGCGGCTTGGTCCGCTCGAACTTCGCCTTCGCCACTGGATGTCCTCCTGGACTGTTGTTGCTTGCTGTATGCAGCAGTGCGGTTTGTATTACTTGGTCGTGCAGGTGACCGAGGGATAACCCGGAGGCTACTCGCCGGTCGCCTTGGCGATGATTTCCTTCGCGACGTTCGAGGGAACCTCTGCGTAGGAATCGAACACCATGGAGAAGTTCGCACGACCCTGGGTCTTCGACCGCAGATCGCCGATGTAACCGAACATCTCCGAGAGCGGAACCAGCGCCTTCACGACACGGGCACCACTGCGTTCCTCCATGGCCTGGATCTGGCCACGGCGGGAGTTCAGGTCGCCGATCACTTCACCCATGTAGTCCTCGGGCGTGGTGACCTCGACCGCCATGAGGGGCTCGAGGATCACCGGGGCGGCCTTGCGGGCCGCTTCCTTCAGCGCCTGCGAACCGGCGATCTTGAACGCCATTTCGGACGAGTCGACGTCGTGGTACGCACCGTCGATGAGGGTGACCTTCAGGTTCACCAGCGGGTAGCCGGCGAGCACGCCGTACTGCATGGCGTCCTGGGCACCCGCGTCGACCGACGGGATGTACTCGCGCGGGATGCGACCGCCGGTGACCTTGTTCTCGAACTCGTAGGTCGCGCCGTCCTCGCCGACGAACGGCGAGAGGCCGATGATGACCTTTGCGAACTGGCCCGAGCCACCGGTCTGCTTCTTGTGCGTGAACTCGAGCTTCTCGACCGGCTTGGTGATCGTCTCGCGGTACGCGACCTGCGGCTTGCCGACGTTGGCCTCGACCTTGAACTCGCGACGCATGCGGTCGACGAGGATGTCGAGGTGGAGCTCGCCCATGCCGCCGATGACGGTCTGGCCGGTCTCGTCGTCGAGTTCGACGGAGAAGGTCGGGTCCTCTTCGGCGAGCTTCTGGATGGCCGTCGACAGCTTCTCCTGGTCGGCCTTCGACTTCGGCTCGATGGAGACCTGGATGACCGGGTCCGGGAAGGTCATGGACTCGAGCACGATCGGGGCGTCCTGCGCGCACAGGGTGTCGCCGGTCGTGGTGTCCTTCAGGCCGATCATCGCGTAGATGTGGCCGGCCACGGCCTCGTCGACCGGGTTCTCCTTGTTGGCGTGCATCTGGAACAGCTTGCCGATGCGCTCCTTCTTGCCCTTGGTCGAGTTGAGCACCTGGGTGCCCGAGTCGATCCGGCCGGAGTACACGCGGACGAAGGTCAGCTTGCCGAAGAAGGGGTGCGCGGCGATCTTGAAAGCGAGCGCGGAGAACGGCTCGTCCTTCGAGGGCTTACGACGCAACTCTTCTTCTTCGTTACCAACCTGGTGGCCGATGACGTCGCCGATGTCGAGCGGGTTCGGGAGGTAGTCGATGACCGCGTCGAGCATGGGCTGGATGCCCTTGTTCTTGAAGGCAGAGCCGCACAGCACCGGGTACAGCTCGGAGGCGACCGTCATCTTGCGGATGGCAGCCTTGATCTCGGCGACGGTGAGCTCCTCGCCGCCGAAGTACTTCTCCATGAGCTCTTCGTCGGACTCGGCGACCGTCTCGAGCAGCTTCTCGCGGTACTCGGCAGCCTTGTCGGCGAGATCGGCCGGGATCTCCTCGATGGTCGGCTCGGCACCGATCTCGGTGACGCCGCGCCAGGTGATGGCCTTCATCTCGACGAGGTCGACGACGCCGTCGAAGGCATCCTCGGCACCGATCGGGAGCTGGAGGACCAGCGGCTTCGCGCCCAGACGATCGATGATCGTCTGCACGGTGAAGTAGAAGTCCGCGCCCATCTTGTCCATCTTGTTGACGAAGCAGATGCGCGGAACGTCGTACTTGGCAGCCTGGCGCCAGACCTGCTCGGACTGGGGCTCGACGCCCTCCTTGCCGTCGAACACGGCGACAGCGCCGTCGAGGACGCGCAGCGACCGCTCGACCTCGACCGTGAAGTCGACGTGGCCGGGGGTGTCGATGATGTTGATCTGGTTCTTGTTCCAGAAGCAGGTCACAGCAGCGGAGGTGATGGTGATACCACGCTCCTTCTCCTGCTCCATCCAGTCGGTGGTCGAGGCACCGTCGTGCGTCTCACCGATCTTGTAGTTGACACCGGTGTAGAAGAGGATGCGCTCGGTGGTGGTGGTCTTGCCGGCATCGATGTGCGCCATGATGCCGATGTTGCGGACCTTGTTCAGGTCGGTCAGCACTTCCTGTGCCACAGGTAACCCCGCTCGTAGCTCGTGTCGGTCCTTGGGTGCGGACCACATGTTCTTGTGTTGTCAGCCGGCCTTTACGGGACCGACACAGTTGTGCGAGCAGCCGACCGGGAGGTCCGTGATGACGGCATCTCCCGGTCGGCGACGACTCACCAGCGGTAGTGCGCGAACGCCTTGTTGGCTTCAGCCATCTTGTGCGTGTCCTCGCGGCGCTTCACGGAGGCGCCGAGGCCGTTGCTCGCGTCGAGGAGCTCGTTGGCGAGCCGCTCGACCATGGTCTTCTCGCGACGCTGACGCGAGAACGTCACCAGCCAGCGCAGTGCGAGCGTGGTGGAACGACCGGGGCGAACCTCGACCGGCACCTGGTAGGTGGCACCACCGACGCGACGGCTGCGGACCTCGAGGGCGGGCTTGACATTGTCGAGCGCGCGCTTGAGGGTGACGACCGGATCGGTACCGGTCTTCTCGCGAGCCTGCTCGAGCGCCTGGTAGACGATGCGCTCGGCGGTGGACTTCTTGCCGTCCAGCAGGATCTTGTTGACCAGCTGGGTGACCAGCGGCGAACCGTAGACCGGATCGGCGATCAGCGGGCGCTTGGGAGCGGGACCCTTACGTGGCATCAGCCCTTCTCCTTCTTCGCTCCGTAGCGGCTGCGGGCCTGCTTGCGGTTCTTGACACCCTGGGTGTCGAGCGAGCCGCGGATGATCTTGTAGCGCACACCCGGGAGGTCCTTCACACGACCGCCACGCACGAGCACCATCGAGTGCTCCTGGAGGTTGTGGCCCTCACCGGGGATGTAGGCGGTGACCTCGACCTGGGAGGTCAGGCGCACACGGGCGACCTTACGGAGAGCCGAGTTCGGCTTCTTCGGGGTGGTGGTGTACACGCGAGTGCACACACCGCGACGCTGGGGGCTGCCCTTGAGCGCCGCGCTCTTGACCTTGGCGGCCTTGTCGCGGCGGCCCTTGCGGACCAGCTGATTGATGGTTGGCATTAACCGGCTTTCTTCGTTGTCTGAAGCTGCTCACTTCGAGCAACCTCGGCTGTTCTGAAATTAGGGATCCATCGGTTGGGGCAAGAAAGCTGCTGCCCCGCACTCGCCCCTCGTGTGCACACGAGGTCGGGTGTGTCGCGTACCCCCACACAGGCAGCCGGGGGCTCGTTCCTGCAGATATCTACAGACCACGCGCACGGCACTACCTCGCATAGGCACACAGACCGGCCCGGGCATGCCGGACACGACCCACAACGATACCCGGCGTGCGCGCATGAGGTCAAAGTGAGGAGCGCGCACCCTCCCGAGGATCCGCACACACCGTCAACTGCTGAGGTTCAGTGTGAGCCGGGCCAACGTAGCAGCAGCTTCACACGGGTCCGCTCCCCCGGAGGTGTACTGCACCCACCAGCCGAAGATGCCGGTCGTCGACGCCCCGGAACTGACCCCGCACGACAGCGGATCGCCGGGTCGGCGCATCTGCAGTGCCCGCCGGCCCTCGATGGTCGTGTTCTCGATCTCGTAGCCGAGCCCCTCGGCGGCGGCGCGTTCGTGGTCGAGGGAACCGGTCTCGAACCAGTTGAAGGTGACCTTCACTACTCCAGTGGGCCCCTCGCCGTCCCAGCGGCAGATCGCACCGAAGAACCCGCGATAGACGTAGTCCGCGCCCACGGCCTCGGCGATCTTCTCGTCGGCGACCGCATCGCACTCGGTGAGCAGCCGGGTGAACTCGGCGCCCGTGCCGCCGCCGATCCCCTCCGGGACGGCCCGCCCCTCGATGGTGCGGGTACATCCGGTGAGCAGAGCACCCGTCGTGAGGACGGTCGCGAGTGCGGCACCCCAGCGGCGGGCGTTCACTTCTGCACCCTTTCCACACTCGTGGTGGCCAGTCCGCGAGCGACGACGCAGGCGTCGGCGACGGGCGTGAGGTTCGAGTACGAGACCGACCAGTGGACGAAGTCGCCGCCGAACTCCACGCCGATCTCGCACAGCGTCGTCTGCCCCAGCTCGTTCTGATAGGACCCCATGAAACCCGACCGTCCCCCGATCTCGACGTCGGCGGCGGGCCGGCCGATGAGATCGGAGCCGGCGCGTTCGCGGCCGATGGGACTTCCCCGGTACCACGAGAAGCTCACGCTGGGGCCGCCGACGTAGATCTCCCACTCGCAGCCCACCGAGTTGCGCGTCACCGTCGTGAAACTGCCGAGACCGAAAGCCGCCGCCACCTCGTCGTCGGACATCGCGCCGCACTCGTCGAACAGCGGGCCGGGGTCGGTGACAGACGCGGTCGGCGAGGTCTCGACCTGTCCGGCGTCGTCGGAGTTCCCGCACGCCGCCGCACCGAGACCCATGAGACCGACCGTCGCCACGGCAGCCGCCGTCCTTCCGATGCGCAGGAGAGGCATGGCGGGAAGACTACCGAGCCGGGCCCACCTGCGTGCGACGACTCGAGGACTCCCGGAGCACCTCGTCGAGCTGCGCGGCCCAGTGACGGACGATCTCCCGCCGGCGGGCCGAGTCGTCCGTCAGCACGTCGGCCAGGCCGAGGCCGCGCGCGAGATCCAGGGTCGCCTGCACCGTCCGGTGCACGACCGGGTCGGTGTCGTCGGCACCGAGCTGCTCGACGGCCACCGCGTGCGAGACACGGCCGAACTTCTCCTCGAGCGGCAGGAGCATCTCGCGCAGAGCCGGATCGGCCGCCGCGGCCGTCCACACCTGCAGGGCGGCCTTGAACATGTTGCCGGTGCATTGGTCGACGATGCGCTCGACCACCGCCTCCGTGCGGCCGACGCCCTCGGGCACGTCGAACGGTTCGGTGCGGACCCGCTCGATGCGACTGTCGAACATGAACTCGAGCGATGCGGTGATGAGATCCTCCCGGGTCGGGAAGTGATGCTGGGCGGCCCCGCGCGACACTCCTGCCCGCTCGGCGACCACACTCACCGTGGTTGCGGCCCAACCGGATTCGACGAGGCAGTCGATCGTCGCCTCGAGCAGTCGCCGCCGCGTGGCGCGGCTGCGGTCCTGCTTCGGTTCTCGCGCCATCGGGACTCCTGTTCCTGCCTGTCCTGTCACGACCCCGTGGTCACGACCGTTCCGTCACGACTGATCTTCCGCCGAACGGGTATTCGTGCGACCCCGAGACCGTACGCAAAGGTCATCATCCGTACACTCGTATAACAGGTCGGGGGGAAAGGGGAGCACCACGTGGCGACCACCGTCAGGCGCGAGGACTACTTCGACGCCGCGCTGGCCATCCTGGCCACCAACGACCATGCCGGACTCAAGCAGGCACGGTTGTGCAGTCACCTCGAGGTGACGACCGGCTCGTTCTACAACTATTTCGAGAGCTGGGCGCAGTTCAAGACCGAATTCCTCCAGCACTGGCTCGAGAGCCAGACGCTCCAGCTCGCCGCCGCGGCGCGCCTCGAGGGTTCGATGACCCGGCGGCTCCGGTTGCTCGTCGAATTCGCGTGCAGCCTCCCCCACTCCGCCGAGTCCGCCATCCGCGGTTGGTCGCACAGCGACTCCGGCGTCCACGAGGTGCAGAGCGAGGTCGACGACCTGCGGTACGCGGTGGTGGCCGAAGCGGTGGCCCAGTACCTCGGTTCGAGGGACCAGGCCGAGCGGTTCGCGCGGCTGGCCCTGTACACGCTCGTGGGCTACCAGCAGACCGTGCCGCTGCAGGACGTGAGCTCGTTGCGGTGGTCCCTCGCCTATCTGCTGGGGACGCTGCTCCCAGCGGAGGAGGCGACCGGTCTCTTCCCGCCGGATTCCTTCCCGCCGAACATCGGAACCTCCGGGTTCGCGGTGTCGAACCCCGAAACCTCGAACCCGGAAGCATCCGACTCGGAAGCGTCGGCCTAGTGGTCTGTCTGCGATTTGATCTGGTTAAGGGCTTCGCGTCCGCGACGGGCCTTCTCGATGATCGACTCGGCGGTGGCCTTCCAAACGAACGGTTG
>NZ_JBNQFT010000010.1:105342-133905 GCF_050321925.1 Rhodococcus sp. IEGM1339 | reverse complement strand
ATGGGGTCGGATCGATAGTCCAGGCCATCGGGACCGCACATCACTGACCTGGATGAACTACCAGGTCACGAGTGGTTTCGAAACCCTCCGCGCCCACAATCGCATGTAGCGATTCCGGTGGATCCGGCCACCGTCTAGCGGGGTCCGATCCACATAAATCCCCTAGACGTCAGTCGCGTGGTTCCGCCGCGGTGCGGTAGGCGACGTTCAGCAACTCCACGAAGTGGTCGTCGAGTTCGTCGACCGACGAGACGCTCAGCCGGTGCGTCGTCACCGTCCCCTTCTTCGGGAACGCCTCACGCAGCGTCGCGTGGTGGATGCGCCGCGGCAGATCCAGAGCCACCTCGAGACGCGAGGCGTAGACGAACGCCGCCGCGAACGGACGGCCCCGCGACCAGGAGATCTCCGACGCGTGAACGTGCTCGGTGACGTCGCCGCCGAGGTCGAGGATCATGGCGCGCACGTGCCGGAACACATCGACGGCGGCCGGATCCTTGTCGGCCAGGTAGTCGTCGACGGTCGCGTACATCGGGAGCTCCTCGAATCGGGGCAGGGTGGTCGGCTCGGTCACCGCGGCCGGCCGTATCGATCGGCGAGCTTCTCGCTCGCGGTGCGCGGTGCCGCTTCCGCCGGGGCCTCGGCTGCGTCACCACCGTCTTGCGAACCCTTGGACTTCCTACGCTCCCGCAGCTCGGCCCACACGAAATAGCCCAGACCCAGCGGAGCCATGATCCCGAACGCCAGCCACTGCAGGCCGTACGACAGGTACGGGCCCGAATCGAGCTGGGGGAGCGGGATCACGCCGAGACCGCCGGGCTGGTCGGCGTCGAGCTGCAGGTAGACGTCCTCGAGATCGAGACCAGTGACGGATGCGACCTGCGGGGCGTCGATGAAGTACACCTGCTGGTAGCCGTCGTCGACGAAGGGGGCTTTGTCCTCGACCGTTCCCTCGGACATCCGGATGCGGGCGTCGAGCGTGACGGGGCCGGACGGCGCGGGCGGGATCTCGGGGATCTCGGTGCCGCGGACCGGCCGCACGTACCCGCGGTTGACGAGGATCGTTCCGCCGGAATCGAGTGCGAACGGAGTCAGCACCTCGTAGGCCGGCTGCGACCCGACGCTGCGCAGCCGCACGAGCACGTCCGACTCGGGCAGATAGGAGCCCTGCGCGAGCGCACGGCGCCACTCGTCCTCGATGGTCGGACCGTCGCCGCCCAGTAGGTCACCGACGGGAACCGGATCCTGTGCCATCGACGCAGCGATGCGACCGTTGCGGTCCTCGGTGCTCGTGTTCTTGCCCAGCTGCCACGGCGCGAGGACCGTGAAGCACGCGTAGGCGAAGCCGACGACCACCAGTGCCAGGACCAACCAGCCGGGGCGTAGGAGAAATGTCAATCGGCGCACAGATCCACGGTAGCCGGTGAGGTGCGTCTCACTGCTGCCGCACCCGCTCGAGCAGGCCCGGAACGGCGGTTTCGATCTGTTCGCGGACCTGCTCGAACTCGTCGAGAGAGCCGTAGTACGGATCGGGCACGGAATCGTCGTCGGCGTCGGGATCGAACGAACGCAGCAGCACACGGCGATCGGACGGGACACCGAGCTGCGCCAGCGCCCGCTCGTGAGTGGTGGTCATGGCGACGACGAGGTCGGCCGCCAGGTGCTCGGCACCGAGCTTCGCCGCGCAGTGACCGGTGGGATAACCGTGCCGCTGCAGCAACGCATCGGTGCGCGGATCCGCCTCGGACCCGACGTGCCAGCCGTGCGTGCCGGCGCTGCTCACCCGGACGCGCTCGTCGAGTCCCTCCCGCCGCAGGTGCTCGGCGAAGATCTTCTCGGCCATCGGCGACCGGCAGATGTTGCCGGTGCACACGAAGGTCACGTGGAAGCGGTCGTCAGCGTCCACCCGTGAGTACCTCCCGCAGTTCCTCGACCGAGGCGGTCGTCCGCGCCGCCGCACGACCCTCGGTCTCGGTCCCGTAACCCCACTCGACGAAGACCGTGGGGATGCCGAACCGGCCCGCACCGTGGATGTCGTGCTCGCGGTCGCCCACCATCACCACACCGGTCGTGCCGCCCGCCTCGGCATCCTGCGGATCGATCCCGAGAGCGGCGAGGCTGTGCGCGACGACCTCCCACTTGTGCCGCCGGGCGCCGTCGTCGCTCGCACCCCCGATGAACTCGAAGTATCCGGTCAGACCGAAGTGGTCGAGGATCCGTTCGGCGAACGTCTGGGACTTCGACGTCGCCACCGCCAGGCGGCTACCTGCCTCACGGACGGCCTCGAGCACCGCTTCGATGCCGTCGAAGACGGCGTTCTCCGCCCAGCCGGTGGCGGAGTAGTAGTCCCGGTAGGCCGCGAGTCCCGCAGCGACCTGCTCCTCGTCGAGCCCGAGATTCTGCAGGGTGTCGCGCATGGGCGGTCCGAGCAGCCACTGCAGGTCGCCGTCCGGTGCCTCGAAACCGGTCGTCTCGGCGGCGTGGAGGAACCCGTTGATCACCCCGGTCGCGGAATCGGTGAGCGTGCCGTCCAGATCGAAGAGGACGACGGGAGCAGGGAGCACGAGCGGCTGGGTGGCAGCAAGAACGGTCACCGGGCCATTCTCCCCGTTCGTTCGGTCTTCCGCCGCGTAGGGTCGTGCGCGTAGGAGAGAGCGGATCGGCTGGAGGTGGACGTGACGGCGGCGACGCTGCGTGAGGTGATCGACGTTCTGGAGACGGCCTACCCGCCGTCGCTGGCGGAGAGCTGGGACTCGGTGGGACTCGTCGCCGGCGACCCCGACGAGCCGGTGCGCAAGGTGCTGCTCGCCGTCGACGCGACCGCGGCTGTCGTCGACGAGGCGATCGAATGGGGCGCGCAACTGCTGCTGGTGCACCACCCGCTGCTGCTGCGCGGAGTCGACACGGTGGGCGCGCACACCCCCAAGGGCGCGCTGATCCACCGCCTCATCCGCGGCGGCTGCGCTCTGTTCACCGCGCACACCAACGCCGACCGTGCGAACCCCGGTGTCTCGGACGCCCTCGCCGGGGCGCTGGGCCTGACCGGCCTGCGACCGCTCGAGGCCAAGCCCGAACCCGCGACCGACAAGTGGGTCGTGATGGTGCCGTCCGACGCCGCCGACACGGTGCGCGCGGGACTGTTCGCAGCGGGCGCGGGTGCTCTCGGCAACTACCGCGAATGCTGCTGGTCGACCACGGGCACCGGCCAGTTCCGCCCGGTCGACGGCGCGGACCCGGCCGTCGGCTCGGTCGGCGACCTCGAACGCGTCCCCGAGGACCGGATCGAGGTCATCGCGCCGCGCCGGTCGCGCGCGGCGGTACTCGCGGCCCTGCGCGACGCGCACCCGTACGAGGAACCGGCCTTCGACATCATCGAACTCGCCGACCTGCCGAGCGATCGCGGGCTCGGCCGGGTGGGGGAGCTGCCGCAGACCCGCACGTTGCGCGAGTTCACCGCCGACGTCGCCGCCGCGCTGCCGGCCACCGAATGGGGTGTGCGCGGTGCGGGCGACCCCGACCGGCCGGTGCGGACCGTGGCGGTGTGCGGCGGATCCGGTGATTCTTTCCTCGGGCTCGCCACCGCGCAGGGCGTCGACGTCTACGTCACCGCCGACCTGCGGCACCATCCCGCCGACGAGCATCTGCGCGCCGGGGGTCCCGCGCTGGTGGACGTCGCGCACTGGGCGAGCGAGTACCCGTGGTGCGCGCAGGCCCGCGACGTCCTCGATAGGGCGTTCGCCGATCGGGACGGCTGGCAGGCGCGGGTCAGCGAGTTGCGCACCGATCCCTGGACGACCGCGGCGGGCGCGGTACGGTAATCAGCTACGACACGTCCCGCGTGGCCGCCGACTCCCGGTCCACCGACACACCATCGAAAGCAGGAACCACCCGAGTGAACGTCGAACCCACCGTGCAGGCCAAGCTGCTGTCCCTCGCCGCCGTGGACGCAGAGCTGAACCGCCTCGCGCATCGCCGTCGGACACTGCCCGAACAGCAGGAGGTGGACCGCTTGCAGACCGAGCGCAACGCGCGCAAGGACGCCGCGGTGGCAGTCGAGATCATCCTCGACGACCTCGACCGGGACATCCGGAAGCTCGAGGGCGAGATCGAGGCCGTGCGCATGCGCGCCGACCGCGACCGGTCGATGCTCCAGAGCGGCTCGGTGGGATCGAAGCAGCTCACCGAACTGCAGCACGAGCTCACCAGCCTCGAGCGTCGCCAGGCGGCACTCGAGGACGACCTGCTCGAGGTCATGGAGCGTCGTGAGGCGTCGAAGGCCGACCACGACCACGCCGGTGCGCGGGTCTCGCAGGTCGACGACCAGCTCGGCGACGCCGTCCGGGCCCGCGACGAGGCGCTCGCCGACATCGAGGTGGCCGAGCAGCGGTGCCGCAGCGACCGCGAGGCACTGCTCGCCGTCTTTCCTACGGAACTGGTGACGCTCTACGAGAAGCAGCGCGAGAAGTCCGGCATCGGCGCCGCACTGCTGCAGGCCCGCCGCTGCGGCGCGTGCCGTCTCGAACTGGACCGCGGTGAGATCGCCCGGATCGCCGCCGCACCTGCCGATCTGCTCGTCCGGTGCCCGGAGTGCGACGCGATCCTGGTTCGCACCAAGGAATCCGGACTGTGACGACGGTCGTCGTCGAAGCGGACGGTGGTTCTCGCGGGAATCCCGGACCGGCCGGTTACGGTGCCGTGGTCTTCGATGCCGACCATCGGACCGTCCTCGCCGAACGCCAGGCGAGCATCGGGCGCGCGACGAACAACGTCGCCGAGTACAAGGGTCTGATCGCCGGTCTCACCGCCGCCGCCGAGCTCGGCGCCGACGAGGTGCACGTCCGCATGGATTCCAAGCTCGTCGTCGAGCAGATGAGCGGACGGTGGCAGGTCAAACATGCCGACATGATCCCGCTGGCCGCGCAGGCACGTGAGCTCGCCGGCCGGTTCCGCAGCGTCGACTTCACGTGGATCCCGCGTGCAGAGAACGCCCACGCCGACCGGCTGGCCAACGCCGCGATGGACGCGGCGGCCGAAGCGCTGCTGGACGTCGCGTCCGACACTGTGACGCGTCCCGTGGCGCCGTCGAATGCGGGGATCGAGAACGTCGCCACCCCGCCGGCCGTGCCTGTGCCCGATCCGGCAGTGCCGCCTTCACCCGGCTGGACCGGTGCGGTCGGGTCACCGACCCGTCTTCTGCTGCTGCGTCACGGGCAGACCTCGCTGTCGGTCGAGCGTCGCTACTCGGGGCGGGGCAACCCGGAGCTGACCGAACTCGGTCGCGACCAGGCGGTCGCCGCGGCCCGGCGACTCGGTGCCCGCGGCGGGATCACCGCCGTGCTGGCGTCACCGCTGGGGCGAGCGCGGGAGACGGCCGCTGCGGCCGCCGACGCCCTCGATCTCCCGGTGACGGTGCACGACGGGCTGATCGAGACGGATTTCGGCGACTGGGAGGGTCTCACCTTCGCCGAGGCCGCGCGTCGCGATCCCGAACTGCACCGCCGCTGGCTCGGCGACACCTCCGTGCGACCCCCGAACGGCGAGAGCTTCGACGAGGTCGCCAAGCGGATCGCCTCGGTGCGCGACGACCTGCTGACCGACTACGTCAGCTCGACCGTGCTGGTCGTCTCGCACGTCACGCCCATCAAGACGTTCCTGCAGATGGCGCTCGAGTCCGGCCCATCGCTGCTGTACCGCCTGCACCTGGATCTCGCGTCGCTCAGCATCGCCGAGTTCTACGCGGACGGCGGCTCGTCCGTGCGGCTCGTCAACGACACCTCGCACCTCTGAACCCGTAGCGGTCGCGAAACGACAAGTGGCCGCGCAGACATGTCGGGGGGTTGCCTGCGCGGCCACTCATCAGGTCTATCTGTCGGCCGACTGAGGGTGCTACACGGTCCCGAGAAATTCTTCCGGCGGGATGTCGGGCGGTGCAGCCGGACTGGGATTCCCGGCCGGAGAACCGCTGATCGAGCCAGTCGAGGCCTTCGACGACGGCCGGGAACATGCCGATCAGATGGCCCGTCCCGGTCTTCGTCAGAACGGGTCCGACGTCGTAGCGGCGGTAGGTGACGTCGGCGCCGGCCGAGCACCACTTGTCGACCATGGGGTCGACCCCTTGGACGAGCACGAAGTCGTCGCCCGTGCTCTGCGCCACGAAGACCGGCATTGCCGGGGCGCGGTTGCTGAGTTGCTGCTCGACGACCAGCGACGCCCACGGCTCGTCGCCGAGATGAAACCGTCGACGACCCAGCCGATCCCGCCGGAGAGCAGGGATCCGTCGCCGGCCACGGCGAGGTCGCCCAGGTCGGCGGGCGGTGAACCGGCCACGGCGCCGACCACCGACAGTTCGGGGGCGTACGTGGCGGCGAGTTCGGCGGCCGAGGCGGATGCCATGCCGCCCTGCGAATATCCCCAGAACGCGATCGGGTCGTCGGGGTCGAGACCGCTGCGGTACATCACGCGGGTGACGGCCGCGTCGAGGACGGCCGGGGTTTTCGGGACGACGGCGGCGACCGACGATGCGGTGCGCAGGACGTCGCCGAGCGGCGCCGTCTTGAAGGCCGGAGGGGACGTGTAGAAGTCGGTATCGGACTCGGCGGTCTCCACCGTCGGTGTGGTCGCGAGGAGTGCAGCCGCGGCGATCGAGGCGAATGCTCCGGTGCGTCTGCGCATCCTGGACCTTCCGGCGGGCCGAATGTCGAGGAGGGACGCTACCTGCAGTCTGTACGCAGGTGCGATGGCCGGCGACGTGCCCTGTCAGGCCAGTCGACGCAGCGTGTTGAGGTTCCGGACGGTCGTCGTCGCCTTGTTCCGGGCCGAACCCGACTGTTTCCCCACGGCACTGTCGAGCGTCGAGCCCTTCACGACCTGCCAGTAGAGGACCCTCTTGCCTACCTCGATGCACTCGAGATTCGGATCGAGATCGTCCGACAGGGCGGCCAGCGATTCGAGTACGGCGGGATCGGAGACGAACACGACGTACGAATGCCGGTCGGCGCGTGCGTCGTCGAAGGGATACGCCTCGACGACCCGCGCGAGATACGACTGCTCGACGACGAAGGTGTAGGCCTCGTAACCGAACCGCTCGGTGAGTGCGGCCTCGATCCGGGCCTTCGCGGTGGCGGGGTCGTCCTCGGAGTCGAAGAGCACGTTGCCGGACGCGAGTACGGTGCGGACGTTCTCGAAGCCGAGGCCGACGAAGACCTTCTTCAGATCGGCCATCCGGATGCGGATGCCGCCGACGTTGATTCCGCGGAGCAGGGCCACGAGTCGCGTCATGAGTGCACCGTAGTTGGCGGCGCCGATACGCCGCGGGATAGTCTGGTCGAGCGAACGAGTCGGCCGGGCGGCCGCGGAGCAGGGAACCGGTACCGGATGGGGCCAGGCCCTGAATCGAGGAAAGTCCGGACTCCACAGAGCAGGGCGGTTGCTAACGGCAACCCGAGGTGACTCGCGGGACAGTGCCACAGAAAGCAAACCGCCTGCCGTACGGCAGGTAAGGGTGAAAGGGTGCGGTAAGAGCGCACCAGCGCCCCGGGTGACCGGGGCGGCTAGGTAAACCCCGCCCGGAGCAAGGTTGAAGGTCGCACCGCGTGCGGTGCGGCTGCGCAGGTGTTCGAGGGCTGCTCGCCCGAGCCTGCGGGTGAACCGCTCGAGGTACCCGGCGACGGTGTGCCCAGATGGATGGTCGCCACCCCGTTTCGGCGGGGGACAGGATCCGGCTTACAGGCCGGCTCGTTCGCCCGGCGTCTCCCGATCCCACCGCGTTGCTACCGGTCGGGTCAGATCGGATCGATGACCAGCAGGTGCGCCCAGTAGGAGGCCGCATCCGGACCCAGCCAGGGCAGCAACGCGTCGTAGAGGATGTAGGACATTGCTTGCTCCTTCGTTCGGACGTCGAGCACATGCGTGCGGCCCGACAGTACCGCGCCACGCCAACCGTCGGGTTGTCCGTACAGACAGATGCGATTCGGGCACACTGAGACCATGAGCGACGACGGCTGGTACTACGACGTGCGTACGGGGAAGGTCTCCCAGGGCAAGGATCCGCACGCCCTCAACCGCATGGGTCCCTATCCGGACAGGGAGACCGCTCAGCGGGCGCTGGAGATCGCGGCAGAGCGGAACAAGGCGGCCGACGCCGCCGACGACGACTGGAAGAACGGTTGAGTTCGACGACGAGCACCCGGAACCGCAGGAGTTCCCGAGCATCGTGGTGACCACTCCCATCGTCGTCGCGCCGGCGATCGACTTCGCCGACGTGCGCGCCGAGTTCGACCTCGTCGACGAGTTCGCGTCGGATGCCCTCGACGAGGCGCGGCGGGCGGCCGACCGCTTCGCGGACGTACGTGAGGACCGCACCGATCTGCCGCTCGTGACCATCGACCCACTCGGGTCGATGGATCTCGATCAGGCGATGCACCTCGAACGCACCGACGACGGCTTCGTGCTGCACTATGCGATCGCCGACGTGTACGCACTCGTCGAACCGAGTGGCGCACTGGACGCCGAGACGCACCGCCGCGGGCAGACCTACTATCTGCCCGACGGCTCGGTGCCGTTGCATCCACGCGAGCTGTCCGAGGGCACGGCGAGCCTGCTGCCGGACGCCGTCCGCCCGGCTGCGTTGTGGCGGATCGAGACCGACCACGGCGGGGAGCCCGTCGCGGTGAGCGTGCGGCGTGCGCTCGTCCGGTCGGTCGCGCGCATGGACTACGCCGGAGTGCAGCGCGACGCCGACGCGGACAGGTTGCATCCGTCCGTCGAGGCGTTGCCCGACTTCGGCCGGTTGCGCTCGGCCGCGGCGCTCGCGCGCGGCGCGATCGAACTGCGTCTGCCCACGCAGGACGTCGTGCAGGACGGCGACGGCTGGAGGCTGCAGATCGAACCGCGGACCGAGGCCGACGAGTGGAACTCCGAGATCTCGCTGCTCACCGGGATGTGCGCCGCGCAGATCATGATCGGCGCGCGGGTCGGGCTGCTGCGCACGCTCCCACCCACCGATCCCGCCGCGGTCGATGCTCTGCGCCGCACCGCGCGGTCGCTCGACATGCCGTGGCCGACGGGGCTGGGTGTCGGTGCCTTCCTCGCCTCGCTCGACGCCAACGACCCGAAGACGCTCGTGCTGATGAGCGAAGCGCCGACACTGCTGCGCGGTGCGTCCTACGCGGCCTTCGACGGTGACCTGCCCGAGACGATCCTGCACGGCGCGATCGGTGCGCCCTACGCGCACGTCACCGCGCCGCTGCGCCGGTTGTCCGACCGGTACGCCACCGAGGTGTGCCTCGCGGTGTCGTCGGGCCGGGACGTCCCGAACGAGGTCCGCACCGCACTGGCCGCGATGCCGAAGATCATGTCGTCGACCGATTCGCTCGCCGGCAAGGTGAACCGCGCGTGCATCGACCTGACCGAGGCCGTCGTGCTCGCGCCACGGGTGGGGGAGACCTTCGAGGCGACGGTCCTGAAGGAGGCCACCGAGCGGCGCGACGCGGAGGTGTTCGTCGCCTCCGAGACCGTCATCGGCCCGTGCGGCGGGGCACCGGAGGAGGGCAGCACGGTGCGGGTGCGGCTCACCCTCGCCGACCCGCAGGCACGCAAGATCCGTTTCGACCATGACCGGTGAGACGCCGCGGCGGCGGCGACGGCCGGTCGCTGCCGTCCTCACCGTCGCGGTCGCGTTGTGCGCGGTGCTCGCGGTGCTCGTGTGGTGGATCCTGCCGAACCGGCTGTTCCCGTGGGACAGCGCGGCATTCCCCGAGATCGACACCTCGGCGTTGACACCGACGCAGGTGCGGATCGTCGAACTGCTCGAGGAGCAGCACGAGGCGCAGAATCCCGGCACGTTCTACTCGGAGGGTGTCCGCGAACCGTGGTGCGCCGACTTCGTCAGCTGGATCATGCGGGAAGCCGGTGTACCACTGTCCAATCCGCACTCGGGCCACTGGCGGATCCCCGGCGTGTTCACGCTCGGTGAGTTCTACGAGCAAGCCGACCGCTACGAACCGGCAGGCACGGGGTACCGGCCGGAGGTCGGCGATGTGGTGCTGTACCACAACAGGATCGGTGTCGGTCAGCGCGAGCACACGAACATCGTCGTCGCCGTCGACGGTGATTCCGCGATCACCGTCGGCGGAAACGAGATGGGCCGCATCCGCGTCCACGAACTCGACGTGACCGGGGACGACGCCGTGGTCGGCTTCGGGCGGTTGCCGGGCTGATCCGGGTCAGCGGAAGGTGTCGGTGGCCTCGACGAGCCGGTGCACGATTCCCGGTTCGGTCGCCGCATGGCCCGCGTCGTCGACGATGTGCAGGCGGGAGAACGGCCACGCCTCGTGCAGGTCGTGCGCGCTGCGCGTCGGGCACACCACGTCGTAGCGGCCCTGCACAATCACGCCCGGGATGTCGCGCAGCAGATGCGCGTCGCGCAGGAGTGCCCCCTCGTCGAAGAAGCCACGGTGGTGGAAGTAGTGGTTCTCGATACGAGCGAAGGCCAACGCGAACCGGGGTTCGGCCGTCTCCGCGACGCGATCCGGGTTCGGCAGCAGTGAACTCGTGGCGCCCTCCCAGGTGGACCACGCGATCGCCGCGTTCAGGGCGACGTCCGGATCGGTCGAGTGCAGCAGGCGGTGGTAGACGTCCACGGGATGCTCGCCGGGCCCAGTGGTGGCGAGCGGGGCACAGAATCCTTCCCACGCCTCAGGGAACAGTTGCCCGGCGCCGCCGTTGTAGTACCAGTCGATCTCGCTGCGGCGCAGCAGGAAGATCCCGCGCAGGACGAGTTCGGTGACGTGCTCGGGGTGCCGCTGGGCGTAGGCGAGGGCGAGCGTCGAGCCCCACGACCCGCCGAAGACCATCCACCGGTCCACACCGAGGAAGGTGCGCAGCCGCTCGATGTCGGCGACCAGATGGTCGGTGGTGTTGACCGACAGATCGGCGCCGTCGGCCACGTGGGGCTGCGACCGGCCGCAGCCGCGCTGGTCGAACAACACGATCCGGTAGGCGCCCGGATCGAAGAAGCGCCGGTGCAGGGGTGCGGTGCCGCCACCCGGACCACCGTGGAGGAAGACCACGGGCTTGCCTTGCGGGTTGCCGCTGACCTCCCAGTACAGCTGCTGGCCGTCACCGACGTCGAGCATGCCCGTCTCGTGCGGCTCGATCGGCGGATACAGTTCGCGTCGCTCCACGGGTCAGAACCCGACGAGACCCGACGCGAGATCGGGAATGTCGAGGCCGCGCAGGGCCTCCTCGCGCACCTGCGGGCACTGCGAGGAGGTCGCCGCGTCGATGCGGCCCCGGTCGCCCGCGAGCACGACGAGATCGACACCGTTCGCCGCACCCCATTCACCGACGAGGATGTTGAGGCCGCCGCGACCCACCGACGGGGTGTAGGTGCGCCAGTTCGACAACTGACCTTCGAGACGAGCACACAGGTCGGCGGTCTGCGCTTCGGTGAAGCCCCCGGCTCCGGCTTCCGAGGGTGAGCCTGCCGCGGACGGCGAACGCGTGGGCTCCGTCGACCGCGACGTCTCGACCGTGGCGTCGGTCGACGTTCCGCTGGGTGCCCGATCCTGAGCCGGTGCGCAGCCGACGAGAACACCGGCCAGTGCGGCGGTGACGGCGGGGACGAGACTGAAGCGGAGCTGCATGGACACCTCGTGGTTTCGTACGGTCGGGTCGTCGTCGAGTCTGCCACCGATCCGGAAGGTGCCCGAAGAATGCGACGGGCACCACCGAACTCGTCGATGGTGCCCGTCGTCGCAGATCCTCAGAAGGAGTGCTCGGGCCCCGGGAAGGTGCCCTGCCCGACCTCTGCTGCGTATTGTGTTGCGGCGCGGCGCAGTTCGTCGCCCACCTGTCCGAACTTCTTGACGAACTTCGCGGTCTTCCCGCTCGTGTAGCCGGCCATGTCCTGCCAGACGAGGACCTGGGCGTCGCACTCGTTGCCGGCGCCGATGCCGACGGTCGGGATGCTCAGCTTGCGGGTGACCTGCCCGGCCAGGTCGGCCGGCACCATCTCCATCACGACGGAGAAGGCGCCTGCCTCCTGGACGGCGATCGCGTCGGCGACGAGCTGCTCGGCGCCGTCGCCGCGGCCCTGCACCCGGAACCCGCCGAGTGTGTTCACGGACTGCGGGGTGAAGCCGATGTGTGCCTGCACGGGGATGCCGGCGGCGGTGATCGCGGCGATCTGCGGAGCCATCCGCTCGCCACCCTCGAGCTTCACCGCGTGGGCGCCGCCCTCCTTCATGAACCGCACGGCCGTGGCGAGGGCCTGTTCAGGCGAGGCCTCGTACGAGCCGAACGGCAGGTCGGCGACGACGAGCGCGTGCGGAGCACCGCGCACGACGCCGCGGACGAGGGGGAGGAGTTCGTCGACGGTCACGGGCACCGTGGTGTCGTAGCCGTAGACGACGTTGGCTGCGGAATCGCCCACGAGCAGGACGGGGATACCCGCCTCCTCGAAGATGCGGGCGGAGGAGTAGTCGTAGGCCGTCAACTCTGCCCAGCGGCGGCCTTCGGCCTTCATCGCCTGCAGGTGATGGACTCGTGTCTTGCGTTTGGGGGTGTCGACAGGGGCTGCAGCGGAGGCCGCGCCGCCGTATACGGACGTCACGTTGTCGGACATCACTGTCCCTTTCTTCCTCGAGGCCCTCGGGGTCCCCGGGTCGGGTGATGACTGTCTCAGTCTGCCACTCGGCCCGGAGAGCGCGAAGGCCGCGCAGCGGTGCGATTCGTCACACCGAACGACCGCTCGGAAGAGAGTGCAGGTCGTGTCGCTGCAGGTTGACCGGGGCATGGCACGATCGGATCGTGCCCCATCCTGCTCGCGCGCGCATCCGTCGTCTGTCCGTCCTGGCGCTCGTGGCCGCTGCCGCGGCGACCGCGTGCGGTGACACCGCGCAGGAACAACGACAGCCGTCGGCGGTCGGAGTGGTTCCGGGCCTCGAACGGTTCTATGAGCAGGACGTCGACTGGGAGTCGTGCGGGCCGTACGACGCCGACGGGACGATGATGGTGCGGCAGGGTGTGGAGTGCGCACGCATCGAGGTTCCCCTCGACTACGAGGACCCGGACGGTGAGGTGATCACCCTCGCGGTGTCGCGACTGCCCGCCGGCGGCGACCGGATCGGTTCCCTGCTGGTCAACCCCGGCGGCCCGGGCGCCTCGGGACTGTCCACCGCGCTCGCGGCCGACGGCACCGTCCTCGCCGACCGCTTCGACGTGGTCGGCTTCGACCCCCGCGGTGTCGGATCGTCCGAACCGGCGGTCCGCTGCCTCACCGACGCCGAGTTCGACGCCGACCGTGCTGTGGACGACGGGGACACGAGCCCTGAGGGCATCGCCGCGACGGAGAAGCGCAATCGCGAGTACGCGCAGTTGTGCGCCGAACGCAACGGTACGGATCTGCTCGCCCACGTCGGCACTCGTGAGGTCGTGCAGGACATGGACGTGCTTCGCGGCGTTCTGGGCGACGACGCGCTGACCTATCTCGGCTACTCCTACGGCACCCGGCTCGGCACCCTCTATGCCGAGGCCTTCCCGGGCCGGGTGCGGGCGATGGTGCTCGACGGTGCGATCGATCCGGAGCAGGACCCGGTCGAGGAGATCGTGCTGCAGGCCGTGGGCTTCCAGAAGGCCTTCGACGAGTTCGCGGCGTACTGTGCGCAGTACGCGGGGTGCCCCCTCGGGGCCGATCCGGCCCGGGCCGCCGAGCGGTTCCGGGGGCTCGTCGACCCGCTGCTCGACGCTCCGGCACCGACCACCGATCCGCGCGGACTGAGCCACCGCGACGCCATCACCGGTGTGCAGCAGGGCCTGTATTCGCCCACCCTGTGGGGTTCGCTGCGCGGTGGGCTGGAGGCGCTCGCGACCACCGGCACCGGCGACACCCTGTTGCGGCTCGCCGATCTCTACGAAGGGCGCGGCGAGGACGGCACCTACAGCAACATCACCGACGCTTTCAACGCGATCCGGTGCGTGGACGACCCACCGGTGACCGACCGGGCGCTCGCGGGCGAACTCGACACGCGGTTCCGCGCGGCCGCACCCTTCCTCGACGACGGCCGCGGCACCGGATCGGCGGCCCTCGACGTCTGTGCCTTCTGGCCGGTGCCGGCCACCGGGGAACCGCACACTCCCGACGTTCGCGATCTGCCGCCCGTGCTCGTGGTCTCGACGACCGGGGATCCCGCGACCCCCTACGACGCGGGGGTCGAACTCGCCGCCCGGCTCGGTGGTGTCCTGGTGACCTTCGAGGGAACGCAGCACACCGTCGCCCTGGACGGCAACGAGTGCGTGGACACCGCTGTGACCAGCTATCTGGTGGATCTCGAGGTGCCCGCGCGGGATCCTCGCTGTTGACCGGAGGGGCGTGTGAGCGACACGCCATCCGGATGCGCCTGCCGATGTAACACGGAATTAACGGATTGTGCCTAGTCTCGCGGGTATGGATCGCCAGAAGGAGTTCGTGCTCCGCACCCTCGAAGAGCGCGACATTCGGTTCGTGCGTCTGTGGTTCACCGACGTCGTCGGCACTCTCAAGTCGGTGGCGATCGCGCCTGCCGAACTCGAAGGGGCC
The DNA here is from genome assembly GCF_050321925.1 of Rhodococcus sp. IEGM1339. Classification (NCBI taxonomy): domain Bacteria; kingdom Bacillati; phylum Actinomycetota; class Actinomycetes; order Mycobacteriales; family Nocardiaceae; genus Rhodococcus; species Rhodococcus sp. IEGM1339. The sequence continues at coordinate 119,330 of NZ_JBNQFT010000010.1, read as the reverse complement.
TTCGAGGAGGGCATCGGCTTCGACGGCTCGGCCGTCGAGGGCTTCTCCCGCATCTCCGAAGCCGACATGGTTGCGCGTCCCGACGCCACCACCTTCCAGGTGCTGCCCTGGAGCGACGACCGGGGCCACCAGTACTCGGCCCGGATGTTCTGCGACATCACCATGCCCGGCGGCACCCCGAGCTGGGCCGATCCCCGCCACGTGCTGAGGCGTCAGCTCAACAAGGCTTCCGATCTCGGGTTCAGCTGCTACGTGCACCCCGAGATCGAGTTCTTCCTCGTCGAGGACGGCCCCGAGGGCAGTGCACCCGTGCCGGCCGACATCGGCGGCTACTTCGACCAGTCGGTGCACCGTTCCGCCCCGCACTTCCGGCGTCACGCCATCGACGCGCTCGAATCCATGGGTATCTCGGTGGAGTTCAGCCACCACGAAACCGCACCGGGCCAGCAGGAGATCGACCTGCGCTACGCCGATGCGCTGTCCATGGCCGACAACGTCATGACCTTCCGCTACGTGGTCAAGGAGATCGCGATGCAGGAGGGCGTGCGGGCCACCTTCATGCCCAAGCCCTTCCGCGACCACGCCGGTTCGGCGATGCACACCCACATGTCGCTGTTCGAAGGTGAGACCAACGCCTTCCACGACCCGGACGACCCGCTGCAGCTCTCGGCGACCGGCAAGGCGTTCATCGCCGGCATCCTCGAACACTCCAACGAGATCAGCGCCGTCACCAACCAGTGGGTCAACTCGTACAAGCGTCTCGTGCACGGGGGAGAGGCACCGACGGCCGCCTGCTGGGGTCCGTCCAACCGCTCCGCGCTCGTGCGTGTCCCGATGTACACCCCGAACAAGGCGTCGTCGCGGCGCGTCGAGATCCGCACCCCCGACTCGGCGTGCAATCCCTACCTCACCTTCGCGGTGTTGCTCGCGGCCGGTCTGCGCGGCATCGAGAAGGGTTACGAGCTCGCACCCGAGGCCGAGGACGACGTGTGGTCGCTGACCTCCGCCGAGCGTCGCGCCATGGGTTACCGCGAACTGCCCACCGATCTCGACATCGCGCTGCGCGAGATGGAGAAGTCCGAACTCGTCGCCGAGACCCTCGGTGAGCACGTCTTCGACTACTTCCTGCGCAACAAGTGGCGGGAGTGGGAGAACTACCGCAGCCAGGTCACCCCGTTCGAACTCGAGCAGTACCTGGGGTTGTAAGCGACGATGGAAACGTGGTGAGACCGCCCAGCGCGCGTTCGGTAGTTCCCGGCCCCGGTCGGCTCGGCCTCGTCGAGCCGACCGCCCCTGCCGAACTCGCTCGACTCGGATGGAACGACGCCGACAGCGTCGAACTGCTGTGGTCGCTGTCCCGTGCCCCGAACGCGGATCTGGCGTTGCGCACTCTCGTGCGACTGGCCGACGCGCTCGGTGACGACTGGGCCGAGCTCGACTCGGCGCTGCGCTCCGACACACGCCTGCGCGGCCGGTTGTTCGGGCTGTTCGGGGCGTCGTCGGCGCTCGGCGACCACGTCGTCGCCAACCCGGATCGCTGGAAGATGCTCGCGGGCAGCGCGGCACTGCCCGACAAGCACACCTTCACGGCGCGGATGCTGGACAGCGTCGACGCCGAACCCGAGCCCGACGGGCGGCCCGGCCGGCTGATCCACCGGGCCGGACTCGTCGGCCCACACGCGGTCGCGGCGCTGCGGACCACCTACCGCGACCAGCTCATGCTGATCGCCGCCGCCGATCTCGCCGCGGTCGTCGAGAACGAACCGGTGGTGCCCTATCTCGAGGTCGGTGCGCTGCTCGCCGACCTCGCCGATGCGGCGCTCACCGCAGCGCTCGCGGTGGCCGTGTCCACCGTGATCCCGGAAGGCCCGTGCCCGATCGACCTCGCCGTCATCGCGATGGGCAAGTGCGGTGCGCGCGAACTGAACTACGTCAGCGACGTCGACGTCGTGTTCGTCGCCGAACCCGCCGATGCCCGGGCGAGCCGGATCGCCGGCGAGATGATGCGCATCGGCACGTCGGCGTTCTTCGAGGTCGATGCCGCGCTGCGCCCGGAGGGCAAGCGCGGCGAACTCGTCCGCACCCTCGAATCCCATGTCGCGTACTACAACCGGTGGGCCAAGACCTGGGAGTTCCAGGCACTGCTCAAGGCGCGACCGATGACCGGGGATCTCGACCTCGGCCGCCGGTACATCGACGCCATGAGCCCGATGGTGTGGACCGCCTCCGAACGCGAGGACTTCGTCCCCGATGTGCAGGCGATGCGGCGCCGGGTCGAGGAGATGGTCCCGCCCGAACTGCGCGAGCGCGAACTCAAGCTCGGACGCGGCAGCCTCCGCGACGTCGAATTCGCCGTGCAGTTGCTGCAACTCGTGCACGGCCGCGTCGACGAGTCGCTCCGCGTCCCCAACACCGTCGAAGCGCTGTGCGCGCTCGCCGACGGCGGCTATGTAGGCCGCGACGATGCGGCGAACATGCGGGCGTCCTACGAATTCCTCCGCCTGCTCGAACACCGGTTGCAGTTGCAGAGGCTCAAGCGGACCCATACCCTGCCTCCCCCGGAGGACCGCGAGGCGCTGCGCTGGCTCGCCCGTGCCGCCCACATGCGACCGGACGGACGCAAGGACGCGCTCGGCGTTCTCGAATCGGAGATCAAGCGCAACTCGTCGCGGATCCGCAAACTGCACGCGCGCCTGTTCTACCGGCCGCTGCTGGACTCGGTGAGCAAGCTCGACAAGGAAGCCCTGCGGTTGTCGCCCGACGCGGCCGTCCGCCAGCTCGCCGCGCTGGGCTACAACGCCCCGCAGCACGCGATGGAACACCTGGCTGCGCTGTCCGGCGGGGCCTCACGCAAGGCGCGCATTCAGGCGCTGCTGCTCCCGCAGTTGCTCGAATATCTCGGGGAGACAACCGATCCCGACGCCGGTCTGCTCGCCTACCGACGGCTGTCCGATGCGCTCTACGACACCGTCTGGTTCCTGCGGGTGCTGCGCGACGAACCGGCGGTGGCCGAACGCCTCATGACGGTTCTCGGCTCGTCGGCCTACGTCGCCGACCTGCTGGTGAAATCTCCCGACGTCATCCGCCTGTACGCCGACGCCTCGACCGGGCCGCGGCTGCTCGAGGCGAACCCGCCCGAGGTGGCGCGCGCCCTCGTCGCATCGTCGTCGCGCTACTCCGATCCCGCTCGCGCCATCGCCGCCGCGCGTTCGCTGCGCCGCGCCGAACTCGCGCGCGTCGCGAGCGCCGACATCCTCGGCATGCTCGACGTGCCGCAGGTGTGCCGGGCGTTGTCCACGGTATGGGCGGGTGTCCTCGAAGCCGCGCTCGACGCGGTGATCCGGGGCTCGGAACAGTCCCGCGGACCGGCGCCGGCGCGTATCGCGGTGATCGGGATGGGCCGGCTCGGAGGCGGCGAACTCGGCTACGGATCCGACGCGGACGTGCTGTTCGTGTGCGACCCGCTGCCGGACGCCGACGAGACCGATGCGGTCAAGTGGGCCACGAGCATCGCCGAGCAGGTGCGGCGACTGCTCGGCGCGCCGAGCACCGACCCACCGCTCGAGGTCGATCTGGATCTGCGTCCGGAAGGTCGCAGCGGTCCCATCGTCCGGACGTTCGCTTCCTACCGGGCGTACTACACGCAGTGGGCCGAGGTGTGGGAGGTACAGGCGCTGCTGCGTGCACACGCCGTCGCGGGTGACCGCGAGCTCGGCACCCGCTTCCTGCACATGATCGACGACGTGCGCTATCCCGAGGGTGGGGTCTCGCAGGAGGCCGTCCGCGAGATCCGGCGCATCAAGGCACGCGTGGACTCCGAGCGGCTGCCGCGCGGGGCCGACCCGGCCACCCACACCAAACTCGGACGGGGCGGTCTCGCCGACATCGAATGGACCGTGCAGCTGCTGCAGCTCCAGCACGCCTACCGGCTCCCGGCGCTCCGCACGACCTCGACGCTCGAGGCGCTCGGCGGCATCGGCGCCGCCGAGCTGCTCAGCGCGACCGACGTCGAACTCCTGCGCACGGCATGGATCACCGCGACGGATGCGCGGAACTGTCTCGTGCTCGTCCGCGGCAAGCCGACCGACCAGCTCCCGGGGCCGGGACGGCAGCTCGAAGCCGTTGCCCGCGTGACGGGTTGGCGTGGTGAGGACGCGTCGGAGTTTCTCGACCACTACCTGCGCGTCACGCGTCGTGCGCGGGCGGTCGTCGAGCGGGTGTTCTGGGACTAGCCGAGCGTCAGTCGCAGAAGACGACGAGTGCGAGTCCTCGCCAGACCTCGACCTCGGTCTTGTCCCACTCCTTGTTCTCGTGGTCCCAGTCGTACTCGACCTCGACGTCGTAGCCACGGTCGCGTTGCTCGGTCACCCTGCAGTTCTGCATGGTGCTGCCGGACCGGTTGAGGATGATGTAGGGGACTCCCGCGTCGGAGAGCACCTGCTGTGCCTGCTCTTGCGACATGCCGACGACGGAGATGTCGGTCTGGGCCGCTGCGGTGCCTGCGAGTGCGACGGACAGAGGGACGGGGGACAGCATGACAGCGGCGCATGCTGCCGAAACGAGGGATCTACGCATGGTGGCCTCCCGAGGAGACGTGTCGTTCGGATACGGACCACGTCGCATCCACTCCCCCGCGAGCGAGTGTGACGAACATCACCAAAGCTGTGTCCTCACGGTACACCCGTGTGCAGTACGGCTGTCCAGTCGGTTTCGGCTCGGCGGACCTGCGCACGACCCCCTGCACACGACGGAGCCACCCGCCGAACACGAGGGGTGGCTCCGGGACGGTGCGTCAGGCGCGGTCGTGGACCGCCGGCGCGGTCACTTCTTCAGATCGAAACGATCCAGGTTCATCACCTTCGTCCAGGCCGCGACGAAATCGCGGACGAACTTCGGGCCGGCATCGTCGGTCGCGTAGACCTCGGCGAGCGCCCGCAGCTGCGAGTTGTGCCCGAAGACCAGGTCGACGGCGGTCGCGGTGTATTTGACCTGGTCCGATCCCCGAGCGCGTCCTTCGTAGACGCCCTCGCTGTTCTGCGAGACCTTCCACTCGGTCCCCATATCGAGCAGATTGACGAAGAAGTCGTTCGTCAGGGTCTGCGGGCGGTCGGTGAAGACCCCGTGCTTGCTGCCGCCGTGATTCGCGCCGAGCGCACGCAGACCGCCGACGAGCACCGTCGTCTCGGGAGCGGTCAGCGTCAGCAGGTTGGCGCGCTCGAGGAACAGCTTCTCGGGCGGAAGCTTCTCGCCGCCGCGCAGGTAGTTGCGGAAACCGTCGTGCTTCGGCTCGAGCACCTCGAACGACTCGACGTCGGTCCACTCCTGGCTCGCATCGGTGCGGCCGGGGAAGAACGGAACCGTGATGTCGTGTCCCGCATCCTCGGCGGCCTTCTCCACCGCGGCGTTACCGGCGAGGACGATCAGATCCGCCAGGGAGACCTTCTTGTTGCCGCCCGAGCCGTTGAAGTCCTGCTGGATACCCTCGAGGATCTGCAGTACCTGTGCGAGCTGCTCCGGTTCGTTGGCTTCCCAGTCCTTCTGCGGCTCGAGTCGCACGCGTGCGCCGTTCGCGCCGCCGCGCTTGTCGGTGCCGCGGAAGCTCGCAGCCGACGCCCAGGCGGTGGCGACGAGCTGCGGGATCGTCGCTCCCGAGTCGAGGATCTTCGCCTTGAGGGAGGCGGCGTCGCTGTCGTCGATCAGCTCGTGGTCGACCTCCGGCACCGGGTCCTGCCAGATCTGCGGTTCCGGGATCCACGGCCCCCGGTACCGCGAGATCGGACCCATGTCGCGGTGCAGCAGCTTGAACCACGCCTTGGCGAACTCCTGCTCGAGTTCCTCGGGATGGTCGAGCCAGCGCCGGGTGATCTCGCCGTAGACGGGGTCGTAGCGCAACGCGAGGTCGCTGGTGAGCATGCCCGGCGCGTGCTTCTTCGTCGGGTCGTGGGCGTCGGGCACGGTGTCCGCGCCGGCACCGCCTTTCGGCGTCCACTGCCACGCACCGGCGGGGCTCTTGGTCTTCTCCCACTCGTAGGCGTACAGCGTCTCGAGGAAGCTGTTGTCCCACTTGGTCGGAGTGGGCGTCCAGGTGACCTCGAGACCGCTGGTGATCGTGTCGCCACCGACACCGGTGCCGTACGAGTTCTTCCAGCCGAGACCCTGCTGTTCGAGCGGGGCACCCTCGGGTTCGGGACCGAGATTGTCGGCGGGAGCGGCACCGTGCGTCTTGCCGACGGTGTGACCGCCGACGATGAGCGCGGCCGTCTCGACGTCGTTCATCGCCATCCGGGCGAACGTCTCACGGATGTCGCGTCCGGACGCGAGGATCTCCGGGTTGCCGTTGGGGCCTTCGGGATTGACGTAGATCAGACCCATCTGGACGGCACCCAGTGGGCCCTGGAGTTCGCGCTCACCGGCGTAGCGTTCGTCGCCGAGCCAGGTGTCCTCCGGGCCCCAGAAGACCTCGTCGGGCTCCCAGATGTCCTCGCGGCCGAACGCGAAGCCGAACGTCGTGAACCCCATCGACTCGTAGGCGCAGTTGCCGGCGAAGACCAGCAGGTCGGCCCAGGAGAGCTTGCGGCCGTACTTCTGCTTGATCGGCCACAGGAGACGACGGGCCTTGTCGAGGCTGACGTTGTCGGGCCAGCTGTTGAGCGGAGCGAACCGCTGCGCGCCCTTGCCGCCGCCACCGCGACCGTCGGCGATGCGGTAGGTGCCGGCCGAGTGCCAGCTCATACGGATGAACAGACCCCCGTAGTGACCGAAGTCGGCCGGCCACCAATCCTGGGAATCCGTCATCAGGTCGATCAGATCCTGACGGAGCGCCTCGACGTCGAGGGATTCGACTTCCTTCGAGTAGTCGAAGTCGGGTTCCAACGGATTGGACAGCGGTGAATGCTGGTGCAGGACAGTCAGATCCAGCTGGTCCGGCCACCAGTCCTGATTGGTCCTCGGCCGGTGCGGTGACGGCTCGGGGGAGGGGATTGCCGGGTTTTCGCTTTCGGACACTGCGGTTTCCTTCCGGATCAGGGTCGATCGGACCGATTCAGGGCTGTTGTCGTGGATCGTCTGTCGAACAGTCGCGGCACAGGCCCCAGAAGACGACGTCCGCCTCGTCGACGTCGAAACCTGCGTCGTCCACCGGTGACAGGCAACGCGAGTCGCCGATGGTGTGGTCGACATCCGAGATCGCGGCGCAGGACCGGCAGACGAGGTGGTGATGGTTGTCGCCGACGCGCACCTCGTACCGCGCGTGGAAACCTGCGGGCCGGATTCGTCGGAGCAGGCCGTGTGCCGAGAGCGCGTGGAGGATGTCGTACACGGTGTGCCGGCCGATGCCGGGAACGACGGCGCCGACCGCGTCGAAGATGCGATCGGCATCGGCGTGCGGGTGCTCGTGCGCCGCATCGAGCACCGCCAGACGCTGTCGGGTCACGCGAAGACCGGCTGCGCGTAACCGCTCGGAGAAATCCCGCGTCGAGGGCACGTGCCCACTATGGACCACTTTTCTGGAACCGGTCGCGATTTCGCCGGATTCGATGACGAACAAACGATTCTCGCGCGCCGAACCGGGGCTTGCTGCTGCTGCAGCAGGGGCGAACCCCGTTTCGGCGCGCGAGGATGCCGGAGCGGAAGGGGCGCAGACAAGGCGAGAGGCCGCCCGTCCCGGAAGGGACGAACGGCCTCTCGAAGAGTGCTTACCGGACTCGACTCAGCAGTCGAAGTACAGCTGGAACTCGTAGGGGTGCGGGCGCAGGTTGACCGGAGCGATCTCCTGCTCGCGCTTGAGCGAGATCCAGGTCTCGATGAGGTCGGTGGTGAAGACGCCGCCCTCGGTGAGGTACTCGTGGTCGCGCTCGAGGTTGTCGATCACGGCCGACAGGCTGGTGGGGGCCTGCGGGATGTTCTTGGCCTCCTCCGGCGGGAGCTCGTAGAGGTCCTTGTCGACCGGAGCGAGCGGCTCGATCTTGTTCTTGATGCCGTCGAGGCCGGCCATCATCTGCGCCGCGAAGTTCAGGTAGGGGTTACCCGAGGAGTCGGGAGCGCGGAACTCGAGACGCTTGGCCTTCGGGTTGTTGCCCGTGATCGGGATACGCACGGCGGCCGAACGGTTGCGCTGGCTGTACACGAGGTTGATCGGAGCCTCGTAGCCCGGCACCAGACGGTGGTACGAGTTGATCGTCGGGTTCGTGAAGGCGAGCAGCGACGGCGCGTGGTGGAGGATGCCGCCGATGTACCAGCGGGCGAGGTCGGACAGACCCGCGTAGCCGGACTCGTCGTGGAACAGCGGCTTGCCGTCCTTCCACAGCGACTGGTGCACGTGCATGCCCGAGCCGTTGTCGCCGAAGAGCGGCTTCGGCATGAAGGTGGCGGTCTTGCCGTTCTTCCACGCCGTGTTCTTGACGATGTACTTGAACAGCTGCAGGTCGTCGGCTGCGGAGAGCAGCGTGTTGAACTTGTAGTTGATCTCGGCCTGGCCGCCGGTGCCCACCTCGTGGTGGCCGCGCTCGAGCTCGAAGCCGGCGAGCTGCAGGTTGGTGGAGATCTCGTCGCGCAGGTCGACGTAGTGGTCGTACGGAGCGACGGGGAAGTAGCCACCCTTCGGGCGGACCTTGTAGCCGCGGTTCGGGGTGCCGTCGGCGTTGTACTCGGCGCCGGTGTTCCACGAGCCGGAGATCGAATCGAGCTCGTAGAACGCGCCGTTCATCTTCGAGTCGTAGGAGACGGAGTCGAAGATGTAGAACTCGGCCTCGGCACCGAAGAAGGCGGTGTCGGCGATGCCGGTGCTGATCAGGTATTCCTCGGCCTTACGCGCGACGTTGCGGGGGTCGCGGCTGTAGGACTCACGGGTGAACGGATCGTGGACGAAGAAGCTGACGTTCAGGGTCTTGGCGGCGCGGAAGGGATCGATGCGGGCGGTCGTCACATCGGGGAGCAGGAGCATGTCCGACTCGTGGATGGACTGGAAACCCCGCACGGAGGATCCGTCGAATGCCAGGCCGTCCTCGAAGACGTCCTCGTTGAACGCCTTCGCCGGGATCGAGAAGTGCTGTTCGATGCCGGGCAGGTCCGTGAAGCGGATATCGACGTATTCGACGTTCTCTTCCGCGATGTACTTGATGACCTCTTCGGCCGTGGTGAACGCCACGCTTGTGCTCCTTCAGTCGGTGCGCGCCATGGGTGCTGGGCGCCTGCGTCGGATCAGACGTTATGGATCTGGTGTTGCCCGTCCATCAAGCCTATGTTTCGCGGGTGTTACACATGCTTTCGTCCTGCTGTGAGGTCGAAAAGGTGGTATAAGTCACCGCGGCCAACACGGGTCGACGCTGGTCCGCCCATGAGAGCTTATCCTGGTGCCATGGCACGCATGACGGGCAGTTGGCTTTCCGGGCCTGCTGCGGCGCTTCCCAAAGGTCTCCAGCAGGAGCAGGACTATCCCGGGCAACTGCTCGGCCTCCCCGAACACGGCCCCGGCTCCATGGTGCCCACCGTCCGCCGGGTACTCGCCCTCGCGGTCGACTGGTTCATGTCCATGGCGATCGCGGCCGGCCTCGTCGGGGGCAACCCGCTCGAGAGTCCGCTGCTGTCGTCGTACACCCTCATCATCTGGTTCGTGGTGGGCGTGGGATGCGTGAGCCTGTTCTCGTTCACCCCCGGACAGTTCGTCGCCGGGCTGCAGGTCGTGCGGGTGGACGCCCCCGCGCGGGTCGGCATCGTGCGCGCGCTCGCACGTCAGGTGCTGCTGGTGTTCATCGCCCCGGCGCTCGTCACCGACATCGACGGTCGCGGCCTGCAGGATCGCGCCACGGGCACCGCGGTCGTCCGTTCGCGCTGACGCGCGGTCGTCCGTTCGCGCTGACCGCGACCACCCGCAAACTGCTCCGCATACACCGAAGGCCGCCTTCGTCCCCGGGACGAGAGGCGGCCTTCGGCGTAGTTCGGAAGATCAGCGGCGGCGCATCGTGCGCTGCACGCTGCGCATCTTCGCACCGGCGGGAAGCGGGCCCTTGGGCATGGCCGGCCCGGACTTCTTCGTGCTCAGCGCCGACAGGCGACCTTCGATGGTGTCCATCCGCTTGGTGTCGATGTTGCGGGGCAGCTTGTTCAGACGCTTCTGCAGCTGGGAGAGCGGGATCTGGCCCTCCTCGTTGCCGACGACGAACTCGTAGATCGGGGTGTCGCCGACGAGACGCGCGACCCGCTTCTTCTCCTGGGCCATCAGGCCCTTCACGCGACCGGGGTTGCCCTCACCGACGAGGATGATGCCGGGGCGTCCGATGACGCGGTGCACGGCGTCGAGCTGGGTGGTGCCCGCGACCGCCTGGCTCACGCGCCACGCGCCCTGCAGGTTGTCGAGCGCCCACGCGGCCGCACCGGCCTGGCCGTCGGCCTTCGCGTACACGCTCTTCTGCACGCGGCGCCCGAAGATGATGAAGGCCAACAGGACGCCGACGAGGATGCCGACCGGCAGCAGGAACCACTGGATGTCGAAGATCAGGCCGACGAGGAAGAACACCACGATCGAACCGACGAGGGCACCGATCATCCACGGCAGGAGTGCCTTGTCCTCCTTGCGCTGGATCTGGAACGCCTGCCACAGCTGGGTTCGACGCTCCTTCGACGCCTGCTTGCGTGCGGCCTTCGCCGCGGCCTTCGCTTCCTTGTCGGTCTTGCTGCCCTTCGCCATGTACTCAAGGATACGGCCCCGGTGGTGGCACGTTTACCACCACCGGGGCCGCCTGAGGACCTGCCGCGACGAGCGGCGGGAGGTCAGTTGCCGAAGCGCGCGAGAACGGCGCCGGCTTCCTGGGACGCCGTGCCCTCCTCGGCGAGATGCGCCTGGTCGGCGGGAAGTTCGCGTCCGTGGTGGGCCATCGCCTGCGCGTACAGGCGACCGGCGCGGTACGACGAACGCACCAGCGGACCGGCCATCACACCGGCGAACCCGATCTCGCGGGCGGTCTCGGAGTGATCGACGAACTCCTGCGGCTTGACCCAGCGCTCGACCGGATGGTGGAGCGGGGAGGGCCGCAGGTACTGGGTGATCGTGATGATGTCGCAGCCGGCGTCGTGCAGGTCGTGCAGCGCTTCGGTGACCTCCTCGGGGGTCTCGCCCATGCCGAGGATGAGGTTGGACTTGGTGACCAGTCCGAAGTCGCGGGCCTGCCGGATCACGTCGAGCGACCGCTCGTAGCGGAAGGCCGGACGGATGCGCTTGAAGATCCGCGGCACGGTCTCGACGTTGTGCGCGAGCACCTCGGGACGCGACTCGAAGACCTCCTGCAGCAGGTCGGGCTTGCCGTTGAAGTCGGGGATGAGGTTCTCGACGCCGGTGCCCGGGTTGAGCGCGTGGATCTGCTTCACCGTCTCGGCATACAGCCATGCGCCGCCGTCGGGCAGATCGTCGCGGGCGACGCCGGTGATCGTGGAGTAGCGCAGACCCATCGAGCGGACCGACTCGGCGACACGACGCGGCTCGTCGCGGTCGAGCGCGGCGGGCTTACCGGTGTCGATCTGGCAGAAGTCGCAGCGACGGGTGCACTGCTCGCCACCGATGAGGAATGTCGCCTCGCGGTCTTCCCAGCACTCGTAGATGTTGGGACAACCGGCTTCCTCACAGACCGTGTGCAGACCTTCGCGTCGCACCAGGCCCTTGAGGTCGGTGTACTCCGGGCCCATCTTCGCCCGGGTCTTGATCCAGTTGGGTTTGCGTTCGATCGGCGTCTGCGCGTTTCGGGTCTCGATCCGCAGCAGCTTGCGTCCTTCTGGGGCCACAGTCACGCACTCGATCGTACGCCGCCGGTCCTGCCCGGACCCGGCGGGTGCGACCGCCCTTCAGAACCGGTGTGTCGTGAATTCCGGGGTGGTGGTGGGAATTCCGGACGCCCCGACGGCGTGCTCGAAGGTGACCCGCTCGATGTCGCACTCGGTCACGGGGATTCGGCCGTCGAGAGCGGCGATGACGGCCTCGGTGACGGCCGGGATCACGTCGTCGACGGTGACCTCCCGGCCGAGTTCGCCGGTGAGCGACGCGACTCCGGCGTCGCGGATGCCGCACGGGACGATCGAGTCGAACGCGTCGAGAGCCGAATTGCAGTTGAGTGCGAAGCCGTGCATGGCGACACCACGTTGCACCCGGATGCCGATCGCAGCGATCTTGCGTTCGGGGAGCCAGTGCCCGTCGCGCAGCTCGGCGGGAAGCCAGACACCGGAGCGTCCTTCCACGCGGCCGCAGTTCAGGCCCATGTCGGTACAGACGCGGATCAGGCCCTGTTCGACGCGACGCACGTAGCCGACGACGTCGATCGGCTCGGCGAGCTTGACGATGGGGTAGCCCACGAGCTGCCCGGGGCCGTGCCAGGTGATCTTGCCGCCGCGGTCGACGTCGATGACGGGCGTGCCGTCGGTGGGGCGGTCGCCGTCCTCGGTGCGGCGCCCGGCCGTGTAGACGGGCGGGTGTTCGAGCAGGAGCAGGGTGTCGGCGCCGATGCCGTCGGCGCGCTCGTTCGCGAGTTCGCGCTGCCTCTCCCAGGCCTCGAGATAACCGAGGGTTCCGAGACATGCGACGGCGACGGGAGCCGAATCGGAACGGGCGGAAGACGAGGGATCACTCATGTTCCTGAACTCTACGCCGCACCGCAGGGGGAGGGCACCCGCTGTGGCGCGGACGCCGACGGGGGCATCACCGCAGTGGTGATGCCCCCGTCGGAGGTCGTCGGACGGATAGTCCGGATCCGGAAACCTACAGTCCCAGATCGGACTCGAACGCGCCCTCCTCGAGACGATGCTTGATCGTCTTGAGGAAGCGGCCCGCGTCGGCACCGTCGATCAGGCGGTGATCGTAGGTAAGCGGCAGGTAGCACATCGAGCGGACGCCGATGGACTCGTTGCCGGTCTCGTCGATCACCACGACCGGACGCTTGACGATGGCGCCGGTTCCGAGCATCGCGGCCTGCGGCGGCACGAGGATCGGGGTGTCGAACAACGCGCCCTGGCTACCGATGTTGGTGATGGTGAAGGTGCCACCGGCCAGCTCGTCGGGCTTGAGACCACCCTTGCGGGCACGCTCGGCGATGTCGGCGATCGCGCGGGCGAGCTCGGCCAGCGACAGGTCGCCGGCGTTGTGGATCACCGGGGAGAGCAGGCCCTGCTCGGTGTCCACCGCGATGCCGAGGTGCTCGGCCGCGTGGTAGGTGATCTCCTTCTTGCTGTCGTCGAAGGAGGCGTTGACGTTCGGGTGCGCGCGCAGCGCCTCGACGACGGCCTTGGCGAAGAACGGCAGGAAGGTGAGGTTGACGCCCTCGCGCTCGGAGAACGCCTTCTTCGCCTGGGCCCGCAGCTGGGCGATCTTGGTGACGTCGACCTCGAAGGTCTGGGTGAGCTGCGCGGTGGTCTGCAGCGACTCGAGGGTCTTCTTCGCCGTGATCTGGCGGATGCGGTTGATCTTCTGGGTCGTTCCGCGCAGCTTGGCGAGCTCGGGGCGCACACCCGGAGCCGGACTCGTCGGCGCGGCAGACTTCTGCTGCTCGCCACCGGCGGCCTTGCCACCCTCGGCGGCAGCGAGGACGTCCTGCTTGCGGATGCGGCCACCGACACCGGTGCCCTTCACCGTCGACAGGTCGACGCCGTGCTGCGAGGCGAGCTTGCGCACGAGCGGGGTGACGTACGGGGTCGCACCGCTCGGGGTGGACTCCTCCTGAGGCGCGGGCTTCGGGGTCGTCGCCGCGGTCCCGACCGGCTTCGGTGCGGGAGCCGGGGTGGCCTGCTCGACCTTCGGGGCCTGCTGCTGTGCGGCGGGCTTCTGCTCGGCGGGCTTCGGAGTCTCCTGCTTCGGAACCTCCTGCTTCGGCGCGGGCTTCTCCTCGGCGGGAGCGGACTGCTGGGCCGGGGCTTCGCTGCCGATGACGGCGAGCTGTCCGCCGACCTCGACGGTCTCGTCCTCCTGAGCGGTGATCTCGGTGAGGATGCCGGCGACCGGGGAGGGGATCTCG
>NZ_JBNQFT010000010.1:0-105242 GCF_050321925.1 Rhodococcus sp. IEGM1339 | reverse complement strand
GCCTTGAGCCAGCGGGTGACGGTGCCTTCGGTGACCGACTCGCCCAGTGCCGGCATGGTGACCGGGGTGCCCTCGCCGCTACCACCCGAGGATGCGGGCTGCGCGGGGGCGGACGGAGCCGGAGCGGCCTCCTCGGACGGCTCGGTGGTGGGCTCGACGGCCGGCGCCGACTCCTCGGCCGGGGGGGACTGCTCGGCGGGAGCGGACTGCTGAGCCGGGGCCTCGCTGCCGATGACGGCGAGCTGTCCGCCGACCTCGACGGTCTCGTCCTCCTGAGCGGTGATCTCGGTGAGGATGCCGGCGACCGGGGAGGGGATCTCGGTGTCGACCTTGTCGGTGGAGACCTCGAGGAGCGGTTCGTCCACGGCGACCTCGTCGCCGACGGCCTTGAGCCAGCGGGTGACGGTGCCTTCGGTGACCGACTCGCCCAGTGCCGGCATGGTGACCGGGGTGCCCTCGCCGCTACCACCCGAGGATGCGGGCCGCGCGGGGGCGGACTCCGCGGCGGGCTCCTCCGCGGGAGCCTCTTCGGCCGGTGCCTTTTCGGCGGCGGGTGCGGACTCTTCGCCGGCTTCCTCACCGGCGTCACCGATCACCGCCAGTTCGCCACCGATCTCGACCGTGTCATCCTCCTGGGCGACGATCTTGACCAGCACGCCGGCTGCAGGCGACGGGATCTCGGTGTCGACCTTGTCCGTGGAGACTTCGAGCAAGGGCTCGTCGACTTCGACCGTGTCTCCTTCCTGCTTGAGCCATCGCGTGACAGTTCCCTCGGTGACGCTCTCACCAAGCGCTGGCATCTGGACGGAGAAGGCCATGTCTGTTGACTCCTCGACGGTTGTGTTCGTGTGTGTTGAGTTGTACCGACTCGTGGTCGCCGACCATTGTGTGGTCGTTGACCATTGTGCGCGGGCCAGGAACCCCGTGCCTGCTGGTTCACGTGTTCGGTCGGGCCGATACCGGCGGGGCATGGCCCCTCCCATCCTTGCACCTATCTTTCGGTGATGTTCGGGGAGGGGCGGATCACCTCACACCGGGGTTCCGCTGTTACCGATCACACCGGTCCTCTCCCTTGCCCCGGGCGGGGCCAGGCGGGGAGAGGACCGGTGCGGAAGATCATCCGTTGGCGGCGATGTCCTCGATCACGGCGAGCATGGTGCGCACGGGCACGCCGGTGCCGCCCTTGCCGACGTAACCGAACGGTCCGCCGGTGTTGAAGGCCGGGCCGGCGACGTCGATGTGCGCCCACTGCACACCCTCGGCGACGAACTCCTTCAGGAAGATGCCGGCCGTGAGCATGCCGCCCCACCGGTGGGGGGAGACGTTCGCGAGGTCGGCCACGCGGGACTCGAGATCACCGCGCAGTTCCTTCGGGAAGGGCATCGCCCAGCCGTTCTCGCCGACCTCCTGGGACAGCGCGGCCACGCGGTCGCGGAACTCGTCGTGACCCATGACGCCCGGCGTCCGGGTGCCGAGGGCGACCATCTGTGCGCCGGTGAGGGTCGCGGTGTCGATGAGGTAGTCGGGATCGTCCTCGCATGCGCGCACGATGGCGTCGGCGAGGATCAGGCGACCCTCGGCGTCGGTGTTGATGACCTCGACGGTGGTTCCACCGTACTGGGTCAGCACGTCGCCCGGACGCTGCGCGGTCGACGACGGCATGTTCTCGGCCATCGGCACGGTCGCGGTGACGTCGGCGGCGACACCGAGCTTCGCGGCGAGCACGACGGTCGCGACGACCGCGGCGGCGCCGGCCATGTCGGAGGTCATCGCCTCCATGCCGGCGGCGGGCTTGATGGAGATGCCGCCGGTGTCGAAGGTGATGCCCTTGCCCACGAGCGCGACCTTCGGGGCCTTGCGCTTCTTCGACGAGTAGGACAGGCGCACGAGACGCGGGGGACGCGACGAGCCCTTGCCGACGCCGACGATGCCGCCGAAGCCCTTCTTCTCGAGCACCTTCTCGTCGAGGATCTCGACCTTCAGACCGGCGGCCTCGCCGAGTGCCTTCGCGCGCTCGGCGAACTCGGCCGGGAACAGGTGGCTCGGCGGGGTGTTCACGAAGTTCCGGGCCGTCGCGACGGCCTCGGCGATCGCGACGGAGCGGGAGAGCGCCGCCTTCGCCGCGCGGTCGCGGGTCGAGGGCACGAGCAGTTCCACCCGCGCGACCGGCTGCGCGTCCTTCTTGGGTGCGGACTTCTCCGACCGGAACTCGGTGTAGGTGTAGGCGCCGAGCGCGAAACCTTCCGCCGCGGCACCGAGGTCGACGGCGGACAGCGTGGTCGCGACCGTCTCCACACCTGTCAGTGCGCGCGCCGCGGTACCGGCGGAGCGGCGGACCTGCTCGGCGTCGATCTTGTCGGCGTCGCCGAGACCGACGGCGAGCACGCTCGCCACGGGCAGGGAGGCAGGCGCCGGCACGCGGGTGAGCTCCTCGCCGCGGCCCTTCGCGCCCACGGCGACCAGGGAGTCGAGCAGTTCGCCGAGAACCGCTTCGTCGATCGGGGCGTCGCCCGCGAGGATCTCGGGGGTGCCGTCGGCGGAGGTCACGCCGATCACCAGGACATCGGCTCGTTTGGAAACCGAACCGGCGAGAACGAGTTCGGGAAGATCGGGAGTGGGTGCACTCACAGGGCATCTCCTTGGAGCTTGGTCGGGAACGAGCGAGTCGTTCTCTTGCGGCGTCGTTCGGTGCGAGGGGAATCGCCTCGATGTAATCGACCCTAATGACAACGACGCCCGGCGTCGCTGTCGGACACGGTGGCGGTGGGATAGCGTCGTACGCCATGAGCGACGAGGAACTGAAGCAGGGCCCCATCCACACCGTGCACGTCGAACTCGGTGCGACCTTCGCTCCGTTCGGCGGCTGGGAGATGCCGGTCTCCTACGCAGGGACGGTCGCCGAGCACACGGCCGTGCGCGAGAACGTGGGACTGTTCGACGTCAGCCACCTGGGCAAGGCACTCGTCGCCGGACCGGATGCCGCCCAGTTCCTGAACACCACGCTCAGCAACGACCTCACCCGCATCGGTCCCGGCAAGGCGCAGTACACCCTGTGTTGCACCGAGAACGGCGGTGTCGTCGACGACCTGATCGTCTACCACGTCTCCGACGACGAGCTCTTCCTCGTTCCGAACGCGGCCAACACCGCAGCGGTCGTCGAGGCGCTGACCGCCGCGGCACCGGCCGGCGTCACAGTGACGAACCAGCATCGCGACCACGCGGTGTTCGCCGTCCAGGGGCCGAAGGCCGTCGAGGTCCTCGAGGCGCTCGGCCTGCCCACCGACATCGCCTACATGGGCTTCGATGACGCCGAGTACGAGGGTGCTCCGGTGCGCGTGTGCCGCAGCGGCTACACCGGTGAACGGGGCTACGAGGTGCTGCCGCGCTGGGACGACGCCGAATGTGTCTTCCGCGCGCTGCTCGACGCCGTCCGCGCACAGGGCGGTCAGGCCGCCGGTCTCGGCGCCCGCGACACTTTGCGCACCGAGATGGGCTACGCGCTGCACGGGCACGAGCTGTCCGTCGACATCTCGCCGCTCGAAGCGCGGGTCGGCTGGGCCGTGGGCTGGAAGAAGCCGCAGTTCTGGGGTCGCGACGCGCTGGTCCGCGAGAAGGAGGCGGGCCCGGCACGGAAACTGTGGGGCCTGCGGGCGCTCGACCGCGGCGTCCTGCGTCAGGACCTGACCGTGCGTCGCGACGGTGACAAGGTCGGGCGGACCACCTCGGGCACCTTCTCGCCGACCCTCAAGATCGGCATCGCCCTCGCACTCCTCGACACCGCCGCCGGACTCGAACCCGGCGACGAAGTGAGCGTGGACGTGCGCGGACGGTCGCTGCGCGCCGAAGTGGTGGCTCCGCCGTTCGTCGAGGACCACACCAGATAGGGCTTCTGCAGGCGGTTGTACCATTGTCCTCCATGACAGGTGTCCTCGAATTCGCCCGCGTCCAGCATCCTTCACCGAGCTCTGCGGAGCGGCGCCAGGAGGTTCTGTCGAATCCCGGTTTCGGGCAGTACTTCACCGATCACATGGTGTCGATCACCTACACCGGCGGGATCGGTTGGCACGACGCGAAAGTCGAGCCGTACGCCCCGATATCCCTGGACCCGGCCGCGATGGTCCTGCACTACGGGCAGGCGATCTTCGAGGGTCTCAAGGCCTACCGGCAGGCCGACGGCAGCATCGCGTCGTTCCGCGTGACCGCCAATGCCGCGCGCATGAACCGGTCCGCGGAGCGGCTCGCGATGCCGTACCTGCCGCCGGAGCTGTTCGTGAAGGCGATCACCGAGCTGGTCGAGGTCGACAACGAGTGGGTTCCCGCCGCCGGCGGCGAGGATTCGCTCTACCTGCGTCCCTTCGCCTTCGCGACCGAGCCGGCTCTCGGCGTGCGGCCCGCGAAGGAATACAAGTTCCTCGTCATCGCGTCCCCGGCGGGTGCCTACTTCCCGCGCGGCGTGAAGCCGGTCAACGTGTGGCTCTCCCGCGAGTACGTGCGCGCCTCCCCGGGCGGCACGGGCGCCGCGAAGTTCGCCGGCAACTACGCGGCTTCGCTCGTCGCGCAGGCGCACGCTGCCGAGCAGGGCTGCGACCAGGTGGTCTGGCTCGACGCGATCGAGCGCAAGTACGTCGAGGAGATGGGCGGCATGAACCTGTACTTCGTGTACGGGTCCGGTGCCGACGCGCGTCTGGTCACCCCGGAGCTGTCCGGCTCGCTGCTCCCCGGCATCACCCGCGACTCGCTGCTCACCCTCGCCAAGGACTCCGGTCTCTCGGTCGAGGAGCGACGCATCAGCACCGACGAGTGGCGCGAGAAGGCCGGCAGCGGTGAGATCACCGAGGTGTTCGCGTGCGGTACCGCCGCGGTCATCACGCCGGTCGGCAGCGTCAAGGACAAGGACGGCGAGTTCACCATCGCCGACGGCGAGCCCGGCCCCATCACGATGGCCCTGCGCGACACCCTGACCGGCATCCAGCGCGGTACCTTCGCCGACACCCACGGATGGATGACGACGCTGCGCAAGTGACGTAGCCACGAACGCGAAGGGGTGTTGCCGGATTTCCGGCAGCACCCCTTCGTCGTTTCCGGACGCAGTGCGATCTAGAACAAGGCCGCCGCAGCCACCGCGACGGCAGAGACCGTGCCCTCGGCGACCGCGCCGAGCACGTCGCCGTTCATGCCGCCGAAGCGCGCGACGCAGTGACGGGCGAAAAGCACCGAGGCGACCAGCACCACCGTGACGACGAGCGGTCCCGCCCAGAGCGGACCGGGCAGGCACACGAGCGACAGTGCCACCGCGGCCACCGTCCACACCGTGATCGGCACGACACCCTGCGTTCCCGCCACGAGCGAGCCGAAGCCGCTGCCGGGCGCTGCCGGGACACCGCGCCGGCACGCGACGACCACGGCCACACGTCCGGAGAAGACCGCGAACCCGACCGCCCCCCACGCGTCGGTGTCGACGAGCGCACCGAACGAGGCGGCCTGCAGACCGAGGACGACGACGAGCGCCGCCACACCGAAGGGACCCGCGCCGCCGCTGTGCATCACCTCGCGCGCCCGCTCGGGCGGGCCGTAGCAGCCGAGACCGTCGGCGGTGTCACTCAGGCCGTCGACGTGCATTCCGCGGGTGCCGACCGCCAGCACCCCGACACACACCAGGCCCGTCACCAGTGGTGGCGTCCCGACGCCGGAACCGATCAGGCAGACGGCGGTGGCCGCGGCGGCGAGTACGGCACCGGCGATCGGCGCCACGGAGATCGCACGTCCGGCGACCGTCCGGTCGATCTCCGTCGGGCCTCGTGCGGGCAGGACCGTCAACCACGACAGGGCCAGCGCGACCCCGCCGAGCCAGGCGCGGATCATCAGTCGGCGTTGGCCGGGGCGCTCTCGTCGCGGGTGCTCACGCCCGCTTCGGAGAAGGTGGCCATCTGCGCGAGAATCGCGACCGCACCTTGCAGCACCGGCAGCGCCGTCACGGCTCCCGATCCCTCGCCGAGGCGCATACCGAGGTCGACGATCGGTTCGAGCCGGAGATGACGCAGCGCGATGGTATGGGCGGGTTCGGCCGACCGGTGACCGGACACCCACCAGCGTGCCGCGCCGGGTGCGAGTTCCTCGGCGACCATCGCAGCAGCGGTGACGACGACGCCGTCGAGGATCACCGGCGTCCGGCGGACCGCGGCCTGCGCGAGGAATCCCGCCATCGCAG
Organism: Rhodococcus sp. IEGM1339; assembly: GCF_050321925.1. Taxonomy (NCBI): domain Bacteria; kingdom Bacillati; phylum Actinomycetota; class Actinomycetes; order Mycobacteriales; family Nocardiaceae; genus Rhodococcus; species Rhodococcus sp. IEGM1339. The sequence continues at coordinate 99,034 of NZ_JBNQFT010000010.1, read as the reverse complement.
CGAAGTCCGCGCCACCGGCGGTGCGCAGCAGGGCGACGGGATTGCGTACGTGGGGCCGCGCCCGCCACATGGCGTCGCGGATCGCGGTGACCTTGCGCATCCACCCCGCGTCGTCGACGCCGGTGCCGCGGCCGACCGCGGCCACGGGTTCGGTGGAGGTGAGGATGGCGATGAGAACGGTTGCAGGAGTGGTGTTCCCGATCCCCATATCGCCCGCGACGAGGAGATCGGCGCCTTCGTCGACCTCGCGGTCGGCGAGCGCACGGCCGGCCTCGATCGCGCGGACCGTCTCGTCGTGCGTGAGCGCGTCCTCGCGGTCGATGCTGCCGCTCGAGTGACGGATCTTGAACTCGGACACCTCGGGGGAGGTGTCGCTCTCGACTGCCATGTCGACGACCCGCACTCCTGCGCCCGCGGCGGCGGCGAGCACGTTCACGGCGGCGCCACCCGCGGACAGGTTCGCCACCATCTGCGCGGTGACCTCCGGCGGATAGGCCGAGACCCCGTTGCGCGCGACGCCGTGGTCACCTGCGAAGACCACGACCCGCGGTCGGCGGAAGGGATGGGGCGGGACCTCGCCCTGACAGGCGGCGACCCAGCACCCGAGTTCCTCGAGCCGTCCGAGTGAGCGGGCGGGTTTCGTCAGATCCCGCTGGCGTTCCTCGGCGGCGACGCGTGCTTCGAGATCGGGTGGGTCGACGCGCGGGAACTCGACGTCGGCGGGGGAATCGGAACCGCTGGTCACAGGTCACCTCTCGGACGGATCTTCACGCGAGAACGCTATCAACCGCCCGCTCTGGCAGAAATCCGATGCTATGCGTCATCACTGCCACTTCTCGGCGATCGGATTCGGTCGGAGGATCGAGACATGATCGAACTCACAGTCACCGGCCTGGTCCTGTCCACCCTGGTCATCGGTCTCGAGGTGCTCCGCCGGCGGACCGCTACCGCGCCGGCCTGGGTCCGGCGCGCGCCCTGGCGACTCCACTGGGAGCGCCCCGCACGGACGACTCGGCCGCGGCACCGCATGTCGCAGGACGTGCAGGCCGCGGCCGAGATCCGGAGCTACCGCCGGTGGTGTGCGGGGCGCCTCACAACTGAGGTCGCCGGGAGGTCAGACGGCGTCCCCCGGGCCGACCCGGGGGAGCGGTGCACGCAGCTTCTTGATCTGGGAGGCGCGCACGAAGGCGTACCAGCCGAGGCCGAAGCCACCGTCGGTCGAATCGGGGAAGCGCTCGCGCACCTTCTTGTTGACCATTCGCCCGAGATAGATGCCCTCGATGATCATCAGGAACATCATCACGAACATCGCGAGCGTGACGTACTGCTGCACCACCGGCCCGAGGAACATCGACATGATGAGCACGAGCGCGAGCGGCATGAACAGGCCGACGAGATTGCGCCGGCTGTCGACGATGTCGCGCACGTAGGCGCGCACTGGGCCGCGGTCGCGGGGGAGCAGGTACTTCTCCTCGCCCGCGAGCATCCGGTTGCGACGCTCGGACGCGTCGGCGCGACGCTGCGCGGCGGCCGCCTTGCGCTCCTCCTTGCTCTGCGACTTGCGCGCGGCCTTGCGGCGCTCGCGGGCTTCCTTCGCAGTCAGGGGAGCGGGGGCGACGGGACCGCGACGACGGTTCTCGGCGTCGCGCCGTTTGGGCGTCGGACGCCCCTTACCGGTCGTCGCCTTCGCGGACGCGGAATCGTCGGGAGTCGCGGCCGGGGAGTCCTCGGTCGCAGGAACCTGGTGATCGGCGGAGTCGTCGGAACCACCGCGGCGTAGCAACTTCACACCACCAGGCTATGGGATAGTGGAGAGAAGCGGGAAATTCCGCACGCCATACCACGCTCGGCGCAACTCGTCCACGAGGAATAGATTCCGGCGCGGTACCGTTGAACCATCGGGTTTCGACACGAACGACAGGGAGCGCCCATGACTGTGCAGCAAGAGACCGATACTCACGGCGTCATCCTGACCGAGGCCGCCGCTGCGAAGGCGAAGGCACTGCTCGATCAGGAGGGCCGCGACGACCTCGCACTGCGTATCGCCGTGCAGCCCGGAGGCTGTGCCGGTCTGCGGTACCAGCTGTTCTTCGACGACCGCACGCTGGACGGCGACCTCACGAAAGAATTCGCCGGTGTGACGCTCGCCGTCGACCGGATGAGCGCGCCGTACGTCGAGGGTGCGTCGATCGACTTCGTCGACACCATCGAGAAGCAGGGCTTCACCATCGACAACCCGAATGCCACGGGGTCGTGCGCCTGCGGCGACTCGTTCAACTGAACCGAGAACGCACCTCGGAACCCCGGCGCTTCACGGCGCTGGGGTTCCGTCGTTTCCGCGGTAGTACCGTGGGACCGCTCCGGCTCTCCGTGTGAGCAGCCACACCATCGACATCCGCGGAAAGGCTCAGCCACGTGACCATCGCCGTGACCGGCTCCATCGCCACCGACCACCTCATGCGCTTTCCCGGCCGGTTCGCCGAGCAGCTGCTCGCCGACCAGCTCGCGCACATCTCCCTGAGCTTCCTCGTCGACGACCTCGTCGTCCGGCGCGGCGGAGTGGGCGGCAACATCGCCTTCGCGATGGGTGTCCTGGGCGGAACGCCGGTGCTCGTCGGCGCCGTCGGCGCCGACTTCACCGAGTACCGCACCTGGCTCGAGGACCACGGGGTCGACTGCTCGTCGGTGCGGATCTCGCAGACCGCCCACACCGCCCGCTTCGTGTGCACTACCGACCTGGACATGGCGCAGATCGCCTCGTTCTACCCCGGTGCGATGTCCGAGGCCCGCGAGATCTCCATCGCCGACGTGGTGAGCAAGCACAGCGTCGACCTCGTGCTCGTCGGCGCCAACGATCCCGACGCGATGATCCGGCACACCGAGGAGTGCCGCCGGCTCGGCGTCCCGTTCGTCGCCGACCCGTCCCAGCAGCTCGCCCGCCTGGACGGGCAGCAGGCCGAGCAGCTCATCGACGGCGCCGAGTACCTGTTCACCAACGAGTACGAGTGGGGACTGCTGCTGCAGAAGACCGGTCTCACCGAGGACGAGGTGCAGACGAAGGTCGGCATGCGCATCACCACCCTCGGCGGTGACGGCGCGACGATCGTCGACCGCGACGGCAACCAGGTGCAGGTCGGTGTGGTGCCCGAGCGCGCAAAGGTCGACCCCACCGGTGTGGGCGACGCCTTCCGCGCCGGCTTCCTGCTCGGACACCGCTTCGGTCTGAGCATCGAACGGGCCGCGCAGCTGGGCTCGCTGGTCGCGGTGCACGTCCTCGAGACCACCGGCACGCAGGAGTGGAACTTCGACCGCACCGACGCCCTCAAGCGTCTCGCCGACGCCTACGGCACCGCCGCCGCCGACGAGATCGGCGCGATTCTCGGCGCCTGAGCGGCGGAACACCCGATCCTGGAAACGCGACGGCCGCGAACATCCCTGGGGATGTTCGCGGCCGTCGCGTACGGGTCGGGTGATCAGATCTCGACCGGGTAGGCCGGCTCCTGGATCTGCGGCACGATGCGCTTCTCCACGAAGATGCCGTGCCAGACCATGAAGCACAGCACCGTCCACAGACGACGGCTGTGATCGATCGGGCCGGTCCGGTGCTCGTCGAGCATCTTCGCCACCGCGCCCTTGTCGAGCAGGTGATCGGTCTGCGACTCGGCGATCACCTCGTGCGCCCAGTCGAACAGCTCCGTGCCGGCCAGCCAGTGCCGCAGCGGCACCGGGAAGCCCAGCTTCGCGCGGTGCAGCACGTGTGGCGGGACGATGCCCTCCAGCGCCTGCCGCAGCGCATACTTCGTCGTCTGTTTCGTGATCTTCTGGTCCAGCGGAACCTGCGACGCCACCCGGAACACCTCGGAGTCCAGGAACGGCACGCGCAGCTCGAGCGAGTTGGCCATCGTCATCTTGTCGGCCTTGACGAGGATGTCGCCGCGCAGCCACGTGAACAGGTCGAGATGCTGCATCCGTGCCACCGGATCCCAGCCGGCAGACTGCGCGTAGATCGGGGCGGTGACGTCCTGGTGCGTCCATTCCGGACGGAAGTCGCGCAGCACCGAGCGCAGCTGCGCGTCGTTGAAGCTGCGGGCGTTGCCGTAGTAGCGCTCCTCGAGCGTCATCGAGCCACGGTGCAGCAGGCTCTTGCCTCGGGTGCCCTCGGGGATGCGCTCCGAAAGCTTCCCGGCAGCCCGGCGCAGCGCCGGCGGCAGGAACTCGAACGGACGCAGCGACAGCGGCTCGCGGTAGATCGTGTAACCGCCGAACAGCTCGTCGGCGCCCTCACCCGACAGCACGACCTTGACGTGCTTGCGGGCCTCCCGGGCGATGAACCACAGCGGCACGAGCGCCGGGTCGGCCACAGGGTCGTCGAGGTACCAGATGATCTCGGGGATAGCCGCGGCGAACTCGCTGGGGGAGACCACCCGCACCACGTGCCGGGCACCGATCGCGGCCGCCGACTCTGCGGCGACGTCGACCTCGGAGTAACCCTCCCGCTCGAAACCCGCGGTGAAGGTGATGAGCTTCGGGTTGTGGCGCATCGCCAGCGCGGCGATGGCCGTCGAATCGATGCCACCCGAGAGGAACGACCCGACGGTCACGTCGGCGCGCATGTGCTTGGCCACCGAGTCCTCGAGGGCCTCGGCGATCTCGCGGTAACGATCCTGTTCGCGGCCCGCCGCGAACGGCCGGACCGGGAAGGTGGGATGGAAGTATCGCGTGATCTCCGGCTCGGCGCCGGGCGTGATACGCGCGTAGCAGCCCGACTCGAGGCGGCGGATCCGCCGGTGCAGCGTCTCGGGCTCGGGAACGTACTGCAGCACCGTGTAGTGCTCGATCGCACGAGGATCGAGCTCGGTGTCGATGCCGATCACGTCGGCGAGCTCCAGCAGACTCTTCTTCTCGCTGCCGAAGGCGGTACCGCCGGTGCCGGTCGCGAGGAACAGCGGCTTGATGCCGAACGGGTCGCGGGCGACGAACAGCTCGCGGGTGTGCGTGTCCCAGATCGCGAAGGCGAACATACCCCGCAGGCGCTGGACCGCGCGCACTCCCCAGTGGTGGTAGGCCGCGACGATCGCCTCGCTGTCGCCCTCGGTCGCGAAGGAGGTACCGAACGTCTCGGTGAGCTCCTTGCGCAGTTCGAGATAGTTGTAGATCTCACCGTTGAAGGTCAGCGCGTAGCGGTCGGGCTGCTCCGGCGGGCCCCAGCGCAGCGGCTGGTGCGAGTGCGCGATGTCGATGATCGACAACCGGTTGAATCCGAAGACGAGGTCGGCGTCGTGCCAGGTGCCGTGCTCGTCGGGGCCGCGATGGCGCAGGCAGTGCATCGCGGAGTCCACCTTCGCGACGGCGTCGTCGCTAGTGCCGTCAGTGGTCAGAAACCCGAGCAATCCGCACACGCGTGGGTTACCTCATTCCGGTCGGGGGTGTCGCGAAGAACCCCGGTGGGTGCCCAGCGCGGGACACCGCACCGCGCATGACACCGGGAACTACCACTCGGGGTCCGGCGTTGGTTCTACCGAAGTATGCCGCAGACGGTCGACATCGGGCAGCCGCGCCCGGACGCCACTGACGATCACTCGCCCGACAGGAGAAAACCGACGTCACGAGCCGGGTCTTCCGGTCGAAACGCCCAGTCCGACACTTTCTTCGTGCCCCGGCGATGGATAGCGCCCGGGTTTGGTCTACGCTGCGTAGTAATTGGGCCGGCCCTCCGGGTGTGCCCTAGTGGAATTGCGGCGATCAGGAAGGCGTGAACGTGGCGCAAGGTCGGATCCTTCGGCGGTTCGGGCTCGCAGCATCACTCGGCATTGCAGCCTTGGTGCTGACCGGGTGCTCGAGCGAAGAAATCCTTCGTTTCGGCTGGCCGGAGGGCATCACTCCTCAGGCCGAGCGTATGCGTGAACTGTGGACGTGGTCGGTTGTCGCCGCCCTCGTCATGGGAATTCTCGTGTGGGCACTCACCTTCTGGGTGATCATTGCCTACCGGCGTCGGAAGGACGATCCGGAGTTCCCGCGTCAGACGGCATACAACGTGCCGCTCGAGCTGGCTTACACCGCGGCGCCGTTCGTCGCCGTGTGTGTCCTCTTCTACTTCACGGTCGTGGTGCAGAACTACGTCCTGGAGAAGGAAGACAACCCGAACGTCGTGGTCGACGTGACGGCGTTCCAGTGGAACTGGAAGTTCGGCTACCGGACGATCGATCTGCAGGACGGCACGGCCCCTTACAACGGTATCGACGAGGTCGCCGAGGCGGCAGTCGCACAGGAGCCGTTCGACCCGTCCACCGCGCACGGTGAATCGGGTGAGGAGCACGAGGCTCCGGGAGCGATCCACGGCAAGCCCGCCGAGGACCTGTCCTACCTGCACTACGACAAGATCGAGACGATCGGCACCAGCGAAGAGATTCCGGTGCTCGTTCTTCCCACCGGGAAGCGCATCGAGTTCCAGCTGGCGTCCTCCGACGTCATCCACGCCTTCTGGGTGCCGGAGTTCCTGTTCAAGCGCGACGTGAACCCGAACCCGCGTGAGAACAACTCCGATCCGGTCTTCCAGATCTCCGAGATCGAGCGTGAGGGCGCGTTCGTCGGCCGCTGCGCCGAGATGTGCGGCACCTACCACGCGATGATGAACTTCGAGGTCCGCGCGGTCAGCCCGGAGGACTTCGCCCGGTACATCGAGCTCCGCAAGCCGGTCGAGGACGGCGGCGAAGGCCTGTCGAACGCTCGTGCGCTCGAAGCCATCGGCCAGAGCCCGATCGCGACCTCGACGACTCCGTTCAAGACCGACCGCACGGATCGGTCGGCGACCGTCGCCGCAGGCGAGTGACGGCCACCCCCTCCGACAAGGACAAGTGCTGATATGAAGATCGAAGCCAAGCTCTTCGAGGTCGTGACGGTGTTCTTCGTGCTCGTCGCCATCGTGTACGGCGTGTTCACCGGGCTCTCGGACAAGGGCATCGAATGGGCCGGCCTCACGGCCATCGTCCTCTCCGCCGGTCTGACCCTGATCGTCGGAACGTACTTCCGCTTCGTTGCTCGTCGTCTCGACACCCGTCCCGAGGACTACGAGGACGCCGAGATCAGCGACGGTGCGGGCGACCTCGGTTTCTTCAGTGCGGGTAGCTATTGGCCGATCCTGCTCGCCGGCGCAGCAGCGTTCGCCGCCATCGCACTGGCCTTCTACCAGCCGTGGATGATCGTCCTCGCGGTCGCGCTCATCATCGCGGCAGCAGCCGGCCTGGTGTTCGAGTACCACATCGGACCCGAGAAGCACTGAGCCGGTACCCTCGACCACACGGGCGCCGCACCTTCGGGTGCGGCGCCTGCGTTGTTTCCGTCGTCGTTCTCGAGGCTCAGTTCTTCAGGGAGCCCGACGCGTGGTGAGGACGACCCTCGCGGTCGCTGCAACCGTACGATTCGGATCGTCGGTCAGAGCCTCGAGCGCGTCGTCGGCGGCCGACCCGGGGATCTCCGCGAGTGCCTGCGTGAGACGTAGCCGGACACCGGCATCGTCCGAGCCGCCGAGCGCGTGCTGCAGCAACCGCACGATCTCGGCGGACGACAGCGGCCGATCTGCGAGCAGGCCGAGTACCTCGGCGGCCTCGACGTCCGACCGGCCGTCCACGATCATCTCTACGAGCACGGGGACGGCCACGTCCACCCCTCGCGCCCCGAGCGTCAGAGCCGCCGTGGAACGTGCTTTGGGATCGGCGTCGTCGAGGGCCCCCTCCAGGAGCCTCGTCGATTCGGGCACACGGAGTTCCGCGAGTGTCGCGATCGCCCGTCGCCGCACCGGCACCTCGTCGGAGTGAAGGCCCTCCGCGAGTGCCGGCAGCGCAGCGTCGAATGCCTCCGCTGCTCGGGCGAGCGACCAGCGCAGCGCGCCGGCGACGAACGGATCCTCCTCTGACAGCGCCGCCCGGACCAGCGCTGCGACCGGCAGCGTCGTGTCCTCGTCCTGGGACAGGATCGCCTGCTGGCGGCGGGAGCCGGAATCGGATTCGAACGCGCGCAACAGCGCGACGAGGCGCAGGACGTCGTCCCAGCCGCTGGGGGAGGCCGAGTCGACGCCTTCGAGACGAGCGAGGAGTTCGGTCTCGGCGGCGATCCGTTCGCGCGTGTGCCGGATCAGCTCCTGCACCAGATCCGCCGGAGCGAAATCCGGTTCCCCCAGCGCACGTCCGACCTCGTTCAGCGACAGGCCGAGACTCCGGAGACTCTCCACGTGGAAGAGCCTCCTGAGGTCGTCCTCGGTGTACTCGCGGTAGCCGCCCGAGGTACGGCCAGTCGGCGTCACCAGCCCCAGGCGGTCGTAGTGCCGCAGCATGCGGCTGCTGACACCGGAGCGCCGCGAGACCTCACCGATCAGCACCGGCTCACTCCCGGATACCGTCCGCGCCGAGTGCGGCGACGCGTTTCGCCGACTCCACAGAGAGGACGAACGCGCTGTCGGGGTCGACGCGGATCCGTTCGGTGGCCTCCGCGTGAGCGCGGACGCGCGGGTCGGGGCTGTTCATCGCCGTGTCCAGGACCGGCGCCGCGGCCTCGTCGAGTGCCGCGAGAGCGCGACCGAGGCTCAGTTGTAGGTCGCGGTCGCCGCGGCCCAGTTCGGCGCCGAGAGCCGCAGCGAGGCCGCTTTCCGAGCCCGGTGGCACGAGAGCGACCGCCGCGCGCCACGCGCTGCGTGCCACCTCGTCGTGCTCGTCGTGGAGCATCCCCGAAACCTTCGGCCATGCGACGGGATCGCCGATCTTCGACAACGTGTGCAGGGCCTGACTGCGTGCCTGTGAGACATCCGAACCGAGCTCGGCGAGCAGACGCGGCACGGTCACCCCGGCCGGCAGACGGCACAGCGCCCAGGTCAGCATGTCGCGGACGAAGAAGTCCGGCTCCACCGCGCACCGGTCGACGAGAGCGGTCACCGTTTCGGGATCGGGTGCGGTACCCGACTCGAGTGCGGCGCGCAGACGCACGGAGGCGTCGTCGGCGGACAGGGCCTCGACGAGGCGGGTGGACAGGGCCTCGACGAGGCGGGTGGACGGGTCCTGATGTGTGCGCATGGGAGGCACCTCCTTCACGACCCATTCGAGCGCTTGTCACAGTGTCAAGGTCAAGACGTACGCTCCGGACGATATCCGGTGGGGGATGGGAGAACCCCCGAACGACGAACGGGGCCCCGGACCGTGATGGTCCGGGGCCCCGTTACGAGCCGCTGATGCGGATCAGTGCTGCGACTTGTCGGGCAGCTGGGCTGCGCCGTCTCCGTTGCCGTGGACGCGCTCCTGGTACTCGCGGAGCGTGTTCCGCAGCTCGAGCTCGGCCTCGTGGTGGGCGGCCTCGAGAGCGGCGGCCTCGTCGGCCGGGTCCGGGCTCCACCAGCTGCCGGAGCCGGGCTTGCCGGCGGTGCCGAGCTTGTTCATCCGCTTCGGAACCGGGGCGGCCTGGTACTCCAGCGGAATCGGGTGGCCGTGCTCGTCCACCGGGCCGAGCGGCTGGTGGATCTCGATGTACTCGCCGGTCGGCAGGCGACGGACGATGCCCGTCTCGATGCCGTGCTCGAGCACCTGACGGTCGCTGCGCTGCAGACCCAGGCAGAACCGGTACGCGATGTAGTAGGCGAGCGGCGGGAGCAGGACGAGACCGATGCGGCCCATCCAGGTCGTCGCGTTGATCGAGATGTCGAACTTGTACGCGATGATGTCGTTGACACACATGATCGTGGCGACGGCGTAGAACGCCAGGGCCATGAACCCGATGCCGGTGCGGACCGGCACGTCGCGCGGACGCTGCAGCAGGTTGTGGTGTGCGTCGTCCTTCGTGAACTTCTTCTCGATCCACGGGTAGACCGTGAGCACGACGAACACCAGGCCCATGATCAGCGCGATCCAGAACGGCTGTGGGATCGTGTACCGGCCGAACAGGTACAGCTCCCAGGCGGGCCAGATACGGGCCATGCCGTCCGTCCACATCATGTAGATGTCGGGCTGCGAGCCGGCGGACACATGCGACGGGTTGTACGGGCCGATGTTCCAGACCGGGTTGATCTGCAGCAGGCCGGACATCAGGGCGAGCACCGCGAAGGTCATCGCGAAGAGAGCACCCGACTTGACGGCGAAGACCGGGAGGATACGAACGCCGACGACGTTCTGCTCCGTGCGGCCGGGGCCGGGGAACTGCGTGTGCTTCTGGTACCAGACCAGCGCGAGGTGCGCGGCGATCAGGGCCAGGATGATGCCCGGGACGAGCAGCACGTGCAGGACGTAGAAGCGCGGGATGATCAGCTCACCCGGGAAGTCGCCACCGAAGATCGCCCAGTGCATCCACGAACCGATGATCGGGATCGAGAGCGTGATGCCCGAGAACGCGGCGCGGAGGCCGGTGCCCGAGAGCAGGTCGTCGGGGAGGGAGTAACCGAAGAAGCCTTCGAACATCGCCAGGATGAGCAGCAGCGAGCCGATCACCCAGTTGGCCTCACGCGGACGCCGGAACGCACCGGTGAAGAACACGCGCAGCAGGTGGACGACGATCGACGCTGCGAACATCAGTGCTGCCCAGTGGTGGATCTGTCGCACGAACAGACCACCGCGGACCTCGAAGGAGAGGTTCAGGGTCGTCTCGTAGGCGCGGGACATACCCACACCGCGCAGCGGCGTGTAGACGCCCTCGTAGATGACGTGCGCCATCGAGGGGTCGAAGAACAGGGTGAGGAAGATACCCGAGATCAACAGGATGACGAAGCTGTAGAGCGCGATCTCACCCAGGAGGAAGGACCAGTGGGTGGGGAACACCTTGTTGATCTGGCGGCGGATGCCCGCGGACAGGTGGTAGCGAGAATCGAGATTCTCGCCGATCTGTGCGGCGCGGGACGGGGTTGCAGTACTCACGGGCGACGCTCCCAGAATGCCGGGCCGAGTGCCTCGATGAAGTCACCGTTGGCGACCAGGAAGCCCTCTTCGTTCACTGTAATCGGAAGCTGCGGCAGTGCGCGAGCAGCGGGACCGAAAATCGGCTTGCCGTACTCCAGCGCATCGAACTGCGACTGGTGGCACGGGCACAGGATGCGGTGCGTCTGCTGCTCGTAGAGCGAGGTCGGGCAGCCGAGGTGCGTGCAGATCTTCGAGTACGCGAAGTAGTCGCCGTAGTTGAAGCTCTCCTGGCCCTTGCGCTTGACGACACGCTCGGTGTCCTCGGTGCGCAGGCGGATGAGCATGACGGCGTTGCGGATGCCGCGCAGGCTCTGCAGCAGAGCGTGGTCGTCACCGCGATCGGACTCGCGGAACGGGAACACCGTCTCCATACCGCCGGCGTCGAGGTCCTCCGGGCGCACCAGGACGATGTCCTGGGGGCGGCCGGTGTCGCGACGCAGGTAGATGGTCTCGCCGGGGTAGCGCGGAGTCCAGCCCGACACCCACAGCGACGACTGGTCACCCTCGGCCCACGGATTCTTGATCAGGCCGCCGAGCGGCATGATCAGACCGAGGCCGAGCGCGCCACCACCGAAGATCGCGGTGCGCTTGATCAGCTTACGGCGCGGCAGGGTGGACGTCTCGAGCGAGTCGGAGAGCTCGGCGACGATCGTCTTGCGATCGACCTCGGGCGAGCCGCCGTCGTGCCGATCCTGGATCGACACCTCCTCGGGGATGAACTTCTTGGTGAACTGCACCGCGCCCACGCCGATGCCGAGGATGGACAGACCCAGGGTCAGTCCGAGCATCGGGGTGTAGAGGCTGTACCAGCCGTAGTTCTCGTCGCCGATGCCCTGGTACTCCCATGGCCAGAACAGGTAGATCGCGATGAACGCGACACCCGCGATGCCCGCGAGGGCGAACCAGAAAGCGACGTTGCGCTCGGCCCGCTTCTCGGCACGCGTGCCTTCGACGGGCCAGCGATCCTTGCGGAACGCGACGTCGACGCCGTCGAGGTTCGTGCCGAGCGTGACGAGATCGTCCCGGCTCATCCGGTCGAGATCTTCGACCGTGTGCTTGTTCGGCGTTTCGCCGCCACTCATGACCTTGCTCCGATCCACAGTGCAGCGCCGACGACGGCGACCATGCCGACGACCCACATGGTCGGCCCTTCGGCACCGGGGCCGAAGCCGCCGAGCCCGTAGCCACCCGGGTCTCTCGTCTCACTGGCGGACTTGATGTACGCGATGATGTCCTTCTTCTCCTCGATCGTCAGCTGACGATCGGAGAACTTCGGCATGTTCTGGGGGCCGGTGAGCATCGCGGTGTAGATCTGCTGCTCGTTGGCCGGATCCAGGTTCGGTGCGAACTTGCCGGACGAGAGCGCGCCGCCGCGTCCGGTGAAGTTGTGGCAGGACGCGCAGTTCTGGCGGAAGAGCTCCGAACCGCGTCCGATGTCGTTGCCGCGCAGTGACGACTGGGCGATCTCGCCGTTCTCGTCGCGGATGACCGTCGGGCCTCCACCGTTGGCCTGGATGTACGCGCCGAGCGCGTCGGTCTGCGCAGCGTCGAACTTCGGGTCCTTGCGGAGGGCCTGGGCCTCGTTGCGCATCATCGGCATGCGGCCCGAGGAGACCTGGAAGTAGACGGCGGCCTCGCCGACACCGATGAGGCTGGGACCGCGGTCCTGGACGCCCTGAAGATTGACACCGTGGCAGGTCACGCAGGAGGTCTCGTAGAGCTGCTGACCCTCGCGGATCAGAGCGCTCTGGTCGTCCTGCGCTGTAGCCACCTGCGGGGCAGGTGTCAGTGCGGAGGCGATGAAGCCTGCGCTGAGGAGACCGAGCGCAAGGACCAACGCTCCGGTGACGCGCCGGCGCATCTTGCGCTGGCGGCGGGACTTCGCAGCATCGGCTGCAGAGGATCGACCGGGCATGTCACCCTCGGAGGCGAGAGGTGGGGATGAACTCATCTGTATCCCTTTTTTTATGTCGGGACGGACTGGACGTCAGGGGGCTGCCTGGGCGTTCAGCTGGCTAACGGATGAAATAAATCGTGGCAAACAGCGCGATCCAAACGATGTCGACGAAGTGCCAGTAATACGAAACGACGATGGCCGCAGTGGCCTGCGCAGGCGTGAACTTGCTGACCTTCGTGCGGAACAGCAGGAACACGAATGCGATGAGGCCGCCGATGACGTGCAGGCCGTGGAAACCGGTGGTCATGTAGAACACCGAGCCGTACACGCTGCCGGGGATGGTCGTGCCGTCCTTCACCAGGGTGATGTACTCGTAGCCCTGACCGAGCACGAAGAAGGTGCCCATGCCGAGGGTGATGATGTACCACCGTCGCAGGCCGAAGACGTCGCCGCGCTCGGCGGCGAAGACGCCCAGCTGGCAGGTGAAGGAAGAAGCGATCAGCACCATGGTGATCGGTACCGCCAACCACAGGTTCAAGTGGGTGGGCGGGGGCGGCCACATGCCCTCCGGGGCCTGTGCCCGTGCCACGAAGTACATGGCGAAGAGCCCTGCGAAAAACATGAGCTCACTGGACAACCACACGATGGTGCCGACGCTGACCAGGTTGGGCCGGTTCAACGAGTGCACGCGCTGTGTGATTGCAGATCCTGAAGTCCCTACTGCGCTCGTCACGCTGGCTAGTATGACCCGTCGTAGTACGTCTTGGGCAATCGGGGCCGAAATCGGCGCGTCCGTGCAGGTCCCGGACCTGTATTTCTCCAGGTGGGCACTCGGTGGCGGGTGCTCGGAGGGGTGTCACACGGGACATTTCGGAGGGTCGCGGAGGTCACGTGCGATCGTGGTGACATGAGTACCGGAAAGGGTGTTCGGGGGTGGCTGCGTTCCCTGATCGGTCGGCGCAGCGAACCGCTCGACGCGAACCGGCCCGACCTGGTCGTGGTCGTCTCGTCCTTCGACGACGCGGAGGCGTGTTCGACGGCGCTCGAGCGTGCCGCCCAGGCGACACCTGTGTGGCAGGCCGAGGACGAGGCGGTTCTGCGGCACCACCTCGCCCTGCCCGCCGACAGGGTGGACCGGGCGGCGGAACTGGCCGGGCAGGACGGCTACGTCGTGGCCGGGACCGGCGACGGGAACGTCCCAGCCGCGGCCGTCGCGGGCGCCTCGGTGATCCTGCAGCGCGTGCAGGTCCTCGATGCACTGCACTGTGCGCAGGAGAAGTCGCGCATGGCCTCGCTCGCCCAGCGGCTCGGTGGAACGGCCCTGGGATGGGACGCTCTGCAACCGCAGGATTCCGCTGGCTAAGCTGACCGGTCGGAGGGCACGCCGGTGCCCGGTGAGGAGCGAGATGCGGCGAGGGCAGGTGCGATGAACGCGACGCGAGACGCGGACGAGGTGACGCAGAACTGGCCCTCCGTCCTGGGAGTGCTCACGGCCGGGCAGAACCTGTCCGCCGCGGAGGCGCGATGGGCGATGAGCGAGATCTTCTCCGACAACGCCACTCCCGCTCAGATCGCGGCCTTCGGTGTCGCTCTGAAGATGAAGGGCGAGACACCCGAGGAGGTGCGGGCACTCGCCGACACGATGCTCGACTACGCCCGGTTGGTCCCGGTCGACGGTGACGTGGTCGACGTCGTGGGCACCGGTGGCGACCGGGCGAACACCGTCAACATCTCCACGATGGCCTCGCTGGTCGTCGCCGCAGCGGGTATTCGCGTGGTCAAACACGGCAACCGCGCCGCCTCGTCCAAGAGCGGCGGCGCCGACGTGCTCGAAGCGCTCGGAGTGCACATCGATCTCGGACCCGACGAGGTGGCCCGCTCGGTCGCCGAGGCCGGGATCGGATTCTGCTTCGCGCCGGTCTACCACCCGGCGCTGCGTTTCGCGGCCGCACCGCGCAAGCAGATCGGCATCCCGACGGTCTTCAACGTCCTCGGCCCGCTCACCAATCCGGCCCGCCCGAGCGCCGGCCTGATCGGGTGCGCCTTCGAACCGCTCGTCCCGACCGTCGCCGGTGTGCTCGCGCAGCGCGGCAATTCGGCGCTCGTCGTCCGAGGCGACGACGGTCTCGACGAACTGACCACCTCCACGACCTCGCGCGTGCACGTCGTCCACGGCGGCGAGGTCCGGGTCGTGACGCTCGATCCGCGCGATCTCGGTATCGAACGGGTTCCGCTCGAGGCACTCCGCGGAGGCGACGCCACGGAGAACGCGGCGATCGCGCGGGCGATGCTGGCGGGGGAGACAGGGCCGGTGCGCGATGCCGTGCTCCTCAACGCCGCCGGGGCAATCGCGGCTTTCCGGGGCGTCGACGGCGTTCTCGAGGATGCCCTCACGGCCGGGCTCGAGACGGCGGCAGAGGCGATCGACAGCGGCCGGGCCACGGCCGTCCTGGAGCAGTGGGCCGAGGTCACCACGCGGCTGGGTGCCGGTTCCGGACACAAATGACCGGAGAAGAATAAGGACACACGAACGACGGGCCCGCACTGCATCGGTGCGGGCCCGGCGGTCGTCGGTGGTGCTGCGGGGTGTCAGTTCCCGATCGAGAAACCGGCCTCGACGTCGGCGCTCGAGTACGACTGGAATGCGATGTGGGTGACGGTCTTCGTCACGCCGCCGATCTTGTTGATGCCCCGGGTGACGACCTCCGCGATCTTCTCGTGGTCGCGGACCCGGACCACGGCCACGAGGTCGACGTCGCCCGCGCAGGAGTACACCGTGTCGACACCGTCGAGGTCGGCCACCGCTTGCGCGGTCTCGGGGATACGGTTCGCCTCGGCATCGATCAGGACGATCGCGTTGATCATGGGGTCTCCTTCAACCTTCCTCGGGGATTGCATCAGCCTAAGCGGTGCGGGTCGTCGGCGGAGAGGAGCCTGCGGACCGCGCGGGCGTCGCGGGCGAGCTCGGCCCACGTGCTCCACCGGCCCGCACCCCGTGTCGGTTCGCACCAGCCCTCGCTCGCCCGGACGATGCGGATGCCCTCGCCGTCGAGCCAACGTGCGACCAGACCGATCTCCTCCGGGGGCGCGCCCCGGAGCGGGCCGGGTGACGGCCGCACCGTCTCGGCCGCGGCGACGATCGCCTCGACGACGGGCATCGGGCGCACACCGCGCGGTGCCACTCCGGCGGACGCGAGACGACCGGCGCGCACGACGGCGAACTCCCACCCGCCCTCGGCCCGCGGTCGCGCGGCGACGAGTTCGTCGACGGCCGCCAGCGCCGCGAGGCGTTGCGTGCGCCGCAGCGCGACGAGGGCGGCGGCGAGGCGGTCGCGGAGGCGGGCGGCGTTCTCGAACAGCTGGTCGCGCACGAGGGCGTCGAGTCGCTGCTGCGCCGATTCGACGGCGTCGTCGGCGGTTCCGCGGACGACCGCGCGCGCACGCTCGACCTGGGCTGCGTAGGCGGAGGCGTCCTGGACCCCGAAGGCGGCTGCGGCGCAGCCCCCGACCGCGACGGGCGGGCAGCGGTCGCCGTGGCGGGCCGTACGGCCGATCCTGCGCGTGCACGTGCGCAGACCGCACATCTCCGCGAGCAGTGCCGCGACATCCGCGGCGTCGGCGCGCACCGAGAACGGGCCGACCGAGTCGGGTCCGGGGGTGCGGCTCACGGCGAGGCGCGGGAACGCCTCGTCGGTGAGGATGATCCACCAACCGCGCATCGGATATTTCGACCGGCGGTTGTAGGGAGGGGTGTGGGCCGCGATCAACCGGAGTTCGCGGACGCCGGCCTCGAGCCCGTGGGCGCATTCGACGTGATCGATGCGTGTGGTGAGCGCGACCATCTCGCGCAACCGCGGTCGCGTCTCGGAGCCCGTGAAATAGGTACGGACACGCCGGTGCAGGTCGACCGCCGTGCCGACGTACAGCACCTCGTCCGACGGGCCGCGGAACATGTAGACACCCGGTTTGCGCGGCAGATGCGCGG
Source organism: Rhodococcus sp. IEGM1339 (assembly GCF_050321925.1). NCBI lineage: Bacteria > Bacillati > Actinomycetota > Actinomycetes > Mycobacteriales > Nocardiaceae > Rhodococcus > Rhodococcus sp. IEGM1339. The sequence continues at coordinate 82,224 of NZ_JBNQFT010000010.1, read as the reverse complement.
CGAGTGCGCGTTTGGCCCTCTGCTCGGCGGTGACCACCGGCATATAGTCGCGCAGTTCGGTGAGGCTGTGGACGCCCTGGTTGCCGACCCGTTCGATGAGGGCGTGCAGGACGTCCACGGTGGCGCGTGCGTCGTCCAGGGCGCGGTGGGTGGGCACGGTGGAGACCCGGAACAGTTCGGCCAGCGCGGACAGCTTCACCGACGGCGCTTCGTCGCGTCCGAGGACGCGGCGGGCCAGCTTGACGGTGCACAGCACCTGGAAGCGGGGCCACGCGAGTTCGCACTGCGCCGTGGCCGCCTCGAGGAAGCCGACGTCGAATCCGGCGTTGTGTGCGACGAGCACCGCTCCGGACGCGAATTCCAGGAAGGCGGGCAGCACCTCCTCGACCTTGGGCGCCGCATAGACCATCGCGGTGGTGATGCCGGTGAGCTGCACGATGTACGGGGGGATGGGTCGCCCCGGATCGACGAGGGTCGCGAACTCGCCGAGCACCTCGCCCCCGCGGATCTTCACCGCGCCGATCTCTGTGATGGCGTCCTCGGCTGCCTTCCCGCCGGTCGTCTCGAGGTCGACGACGACGAAGGTGGTCTCGCGCAGCGGAGTGTCGAGCTCGTCGAAACCGAGTTGCACGCCGAGGGCGGATGGTTGCGGCGAGGTCATTCGGCAGAGCCTAGGAAGCGTCACCGACACGCCGTCGAGCGGGCTTCGGAGCGGGGTTCGGAGCACGGGGAGACGAGGATCACACTGCGTTCTTTTCGGCTCGATGAAGGGTAAACGGAGGCCGGAGAACAGACCGATCGGCCTCCGGGAACGACAATCCGGCGAATCGGGCGCATCGCCTCGTCGACGGTCGATGAGTCAGCGTGCCCTGACCTGGTTCTTCCGGAAGGAACTCGGGTGAAACGGGCGCCGGGCCTCTCCCGAGCGGAGGTGCGCCGGACAGTGGCCGTTACCGCGCCGTTATCGGACCGTGGCCCCGCGACGGCATTCCTCCAGGGGTGGGCCGAGAAGGTCGGGTCGCACGGCAAGGCGGTCGACTTCACCGATGCCGTTTCGTAATCTTTTCGAGACCGAGCGGAGAGTTTCCGCCCCACCCCCGGGTCGGAGCCGCACGGTTACCGCCTAATCGCTTCTCCCGTCTGCGGGAGCGGTGAGCCGGGGACCCACACGTAGTACTCGGGGTGAATCCCCTCCGCTGCTCGCGGGGAGGGGTAGGGCTGATCTTCCGGCCCGAACCCGTCAGCTAACTCGGTCGGCGGGTGAACGGAAGAAACGGAGAACGTCCCCTCGTGGTTTCGAACAACAGCACGCGCACCGTCCGGCGCGCACTCGTCGCCGGTGCCATTGCTCTCGGAGCAGTCACCGTCTCGGCCGGCCCGGCGATGGCCGAGCCGATCAACATTCCCGGTGTCGGAACGTTCGACCTCCCGGCCGGTGTGACCGTGCCGCCGGAGATCGCCAACATCGTTCCGCCGGCCCCCGAGGCCGCCCCCGCGCCTCAGTCCGGTTCCTTCACCGCCCCCTTCAGCTCTGTCGGCCAGCGCGCTGCCGACGCCGCGCAGTCGAAGATCGGTGCCCCCTACGTCTACGGCGCTGCCGGCCCGAGCTCCTTCGACTGCTCGGGTCTCGTGCAGTGGGCCTACAAGCAGGCCGGTCTGAGCGTGCCGCGCACCAGCTACGAGCAGGCCTCCGCCGGTGCCCCGGTGGACGTCGCGGCTCTGCAGCCCGGGGACGTCGTGTCGTTCTACGGCGGCAGCCACACCGGCATCTACATCGGCGGCGGCAACATCGTGCACGCCTCCACCTCGAGCCAGCCGGTCAAGATCGCACCGCTGAACTCGATGCCCGTCGACGGCGCCCGTCGCTTCTGATCGGTCGGCGCCCGTCGCTTCCGATCGGTCGGCGCCCGTCGCTTCCGATCGGCTGAGCACCCCCGCTCCAGCGCCGACGCACTGCCCGAGGAGGGTGGGTCCGGTACGTACCGGACCCACCCTCCTCGGGTGTCTGCACGTCCTTTCCGATGCAGGAACTGCTTGCACAAATGACCGCTGCGTGGGAAGGCTACTCGCAGGTAGACACAAACCTATGCAATTCCGTAACCTGATCGAGACCTTTGGGAAAGGATGCGAGCCCACGTGGTTTCCGACAGGACGAAGCACCTCGTACGAGTGCAGGACAGGCGACGGACCGGCCGTCCGGCGCTCGTCGTAGCCCTCGTGATGATGGTCCTCGGTTTCACCCTGGCGCCGGCGACGGCGCAACCCGCAGGGGAGAGCCCGGCAGCACGCCTCGAGCACCTCGCGGATCTGTCGCGTCGCAGCGAACAGGCCACCGAGGCGTTGCACGCCGCCGGGGCGGATCTCGAAGCGAAGGTCGCTGCGCAGCACGAGGCCGAGGTGCGTGCCGGCCAGGCCGACGACGCGCTCGGCGCCGCTCGCGCCGAGATCGCCCGCTTCAAGCCCACCGTCGACAAGCTCGCGCGGGCCAACTACCGCGGTGCGCGCACCAACCGGCTGTTCGCCGTCATGGTGAGCGACTCGCCCCAGCAAATGCTCGACCAGATGGTCCTGCTCGACGTCCTGGGCGAGCAGACCTCGCGTGAGGTCGAGGGCTTCCGGGCGGCCACCGCCGCTGCGGCCGAGGCGGCCGTCGCCGCGCAGCATGCCGCCGACGAGGCGCGTGCCGCCGCCGAGCAGGCCCAGACCCTCCGCGACGAACTCCAGCGGCGACAGGCCGAACTCGAGGAGCAGATCGAAGGGGTCCTGAACGCCTTCGAGGCGCTGAGCGACGCGGAGAAGGCCGAACTCGCCGGCACTCCCTTCCCTCCGGGCCTCGACGCCGAGAAGATCCTGCAGCACCTCGTCCCCGGCAGCAACGGCGCCGCGCTCCGCGCCGCCCTGTCGCGGATCGGCTCGCCGTACGTGTGGGGCGCGACCGGCCCCGACCAGTTCGACTGCTCGGGACTCATGGTGTGGGCGTACAACCAGGTCGGCAAATCACTGCCCCGGTCGAGTCAGGCCCAGGCGCAGGGCGGCATCCCCGTCTCCCGCGACAATCTGCAGCCCGGCGACCTCGTGATCTTCTACGACGACGCCTCCCACGTCGGCATGTACGTCGGCGATGGCAACATGGTGCACGCGTCGACCTTCGGTGTGCCGGTGAAGGTGCAGTCGATCGATCGCTTCCCGTTCCACAGCGCCCGGCGGTACTGACCGGGTAGAGGCGGGATCGCAGCCGGTGGGCGAGGGCGTACGGGACCACCCTCGGACACCGACCTAGACTGACGCGGTGCCCGCGCGATCGTCCTTCACCGCCGGTACCCGCAAGTGGGAACGTCTCGGCCTGGCCGGACTCGTGGTCGCGCTGGTCACGGCAGGACTGCTGCTGGCCGTCGACCCGGTGGACACCGACGACGCCGACAGTCGGGTACGGGCCGAACTGCAGGTCGTGCTCGACGACTGGGCGCACGCCGTCCGGACCGGCGACGACGGGTCCCTCGCGGAGTTGATCGACGACGCGTCTCCGGAACTCCTCGACGCCGAACGGGAGCGGATCGCGGCGATCTCCGCCGTTCCCCTCGCCGATCTCGGCTACGAAGTCGCCTCCGAACCCGCGCTGCCCCTGCCGCCCGAGACGATCGCCCGGTTCGCGGCCGACGAGGTACGGGCGCACCGCGTCCACCTGCGGTACGCCGTGGACGGAATCGACGACATACCCACCCGGCGACCGGTGACCGTGCTGTTCGTCCACCGGCCGCAGGGCTGGCGGATCGCCGACGACGCACCCGATCTCGCCGGGGCGCAGACCGTCACCTGGCGAGGGCCCTGGGACCACGGCAGCCTCCACCTCGCGACCGCGCAGACCGAGGGTGGTCGCTCGCTCGTGATCGGACACCCGGACAACGCCGCCTTCGTCGACGACCTGGCAGGCGACCTGCCGTCGGTGGTCGAGGCTGTCGACGACCTTTGGGGCGATTCCTGGCCGCGACGCGCACTGGTGGTCGTGACGTCCTCACACGAAGAGTTCTCGCACCTCGTCGGGCCACGACACGACGGCGACGACATCGCGGCCGTCGCGGTCTCCGACGATGTCGACCACGAGCGCGGGATCGCCACCGGGCAGCGCATCGTCTTCAACCCGGCCGCGAGCGACCGGCTGGACGACACCTCCCGCCGGATCGTGCTCGCGCACGAGACGGTGCACGTCGCCGCACGCGCCGGCACCGTGGACGGCTCCCCGATGTGGGTCCTCGAGGGCTTCGCCGACTACGTCGGCCACCGCACGGCCGCGGAGGGCCTCGCCACCGGGCCGGTCGACGTGCAGCGGATCGCGCCGACGCTGACCCGGCAGGTACGGGCGTCGGGTGCACCGACGTCGCTGCCCGCCGACGGCGACTTCATCGGCGACCGGTCGACGCTCGCCTACGAGAGCTCCTGGTCGATCGCCGCGTACACCGCGGACCAGTTCGGACACGACACGCTCGTCTCCCTCTACCGCGCCCTCGCCGCGGGTCCCGTCACCGACGAACACCTCGACGACGTGCTCACAGACCTGCTCGGCGTCGACACCGCCGGCTTCGTGGGCGGTTGGGGTCGCTGGCTCGGAGAGCGCATCCGCGACATCCGCTGACCGGGACGGTCCGGGCCGGGCCCATCGGCACCGTCCGGAGCTCGGGACCCGTCGGCGCCTTCCCGTCGCGCTGCTTCTACGGTGGTCCCATGTCGCGGACCCTGCTGGTGACGAACGATTTCCCGCCCCGACCGGGGGGCATCCAGTCCTATCTGCACGCCTTCGCGAACCAGCTGCCGTCCGACGACCTGGTCGTCTACGCGCCGCGGTGGCGCGGCGACAGCCATGTGAAGTTCGACGCACGAGTCCCCTTCGAGGTCGTCCGTCATCCCACGACACTGATGCTGCCGACACCCGACGTCGCGCGACGGGCCACGCGGCTGCTCACCGAACACGACTGCGACACCGTCTGGTTCGGAGCGGCTGCACCGTTGGCGCTGCTGGCGCCCGTGCTGCGCCGCGCCGGCGCTCATCGCATCGTCGCCAGCACCCACGGCCACGAGGTGGGATGGTCGATGCTTCCCGCCGCCCGGCAGGCGCTGCGGCGGATCGGCGAGCACACCGACACCGTCACCTACGTCAGTCGTTACACGAGGGGGCGGTTCGCCTCGGCATTCGGCCCCGAAGCGGGTCTCGAACACCTGCCGTCCGGGGTGGACACCGACGTCTTCCGGCCCGATCCGGCGGCCCGCGCCGAACTGCGGGCACGTTACGGTCTCGGCGACCGGCCCACCGTGCTGTGTCTGTCGCGCCTGGTGCCGCGCAAGGGACAGGACGTGCTCATCCGCGCGCTGCCCGCGATCCGGAAGCGGATCGACGGTGCCGTCCTCGTCATCGTCGGCGGCGGACCGTACGAGTCGCGCCTGCGGGAGCTCGCGCGCCGCACGGATGTCGAGGAGCACGTCGTATTCACCGGCACCGTGCCGTCGGCCGAGCTCGCCGCGCACCACACCATCGCTGACGTGTTCGCGATGCCGTGCCGGACCCGCGGCGGCGGTCTCGACGTCGAGGGCCTGGGCATCGTGTACCTCGAGGCGTCCGCGACCGGGGTGCCCGTCGTGGCAGGCGGGTCGGGTGGTGCCCCGGAAACGGTGCGCGACGGTCGCACCGGCTACGTCGTCGACGGCACCTCCGTCACAGCCGTCGCGACCGCGGTGTCCGGTGTCCTCGCCGATCCCGATCGTGCCGCCGCGATGGGCGCGGCCGGTCGAGAGTGGGTCTCCAGCGATTGGAGATGGGACGTCCTGGGCGCAAGATTGCGCGGTTATCTCGACGCCTCGGCGCCCCCGAACGAGACGGTGACGCCGTCGGCGGGGTGACCGGACGGGCCGCCGACGCGATATGTGAAGCTGTTCTGCGTGAGCAGCATTCAGGTGGCGGACCAGACCTTCGTAGCGGCGCCTCCGGAGCGCATCGCCGAGGAGGTCGCGGCCCTCGATCGGTGGCGTGCATGGTGGCCCGATCTCGTACTGACCGTGCGGCAGGACCGAGTCGAGAAGGGCATCCGGTGGACGGTGTCGGGTCCGCTCGACGGAACGATGGAGGTGTGGATCGAGCCGGTTCTCGACGGCGCGGTGATCCACTACTTCCTGCACTGCGAGCCGGCCGGTGTCGCGCCCGAGCGGGTGGCGGGTCTCGACCTCGCGGGAATGAACCGTACGCGCCGGGTCCAAGGGAAGGTGATGACCTTCGACGTCAAGCAGCGTCTCGAGGCCGGTCGTCCGGCAGGTGAACCGCCTCGACACTGAAGCCACCGAAGGAGCGTCGTCCCGATACCGTTGTTCCCACGGTGTGTGATAGACCCTCGGGGCGGGACTGATCGGTGCACACCCGAGGGACCGAGAAAGGGAGCCGTCACCACATGGCCGAGAAGACGAAGAGGTCGATCACCATCGACGCGCCGGCCGAGCGTGTCATGGAGGTCATCGCAGATTTCGATGCCTATCCGACGTGGGTGTCGGCGGCGAAGACCGTGGAGGTCGTGGAACATCGTCCCGACGGCCGCGCCGAACGCGTGCGCTTCGTCCTCGACGCCGGCATCGTCAAGGACACCTACGTCCTGCGGTACAAGTGGGCGTCCGACAACCGTGCCGTGAGCTGGGAGCTCGAGAGCGGTGAGATCCAGAAGGCCCAGTCCGGTTCGTACGTGCTGACCGAGGCCCCCGGCGGCACCACGGTCGTCGACTACCAGCTCACCGTGGATCTCACGATCCCGATGATCGGTCTGTTCAAGCGCAAGGCGGAGAAGGTCATCACCGACACCGCGCTGAAGGAACTCAAGAAGCAGGTGGAGGGCTGAACGTCCGGCACGCCCCGGCCCGCGTGCGATGGTTCCTCGGAAAGGGCGGCGCCGGGAAGACGACCCTTGCCGCGGCCGAGGCGCTCGCGACCGCCCGTGCGGGAGAACCCGTGCTCGTCGTGTCCATCGACCGGGCGCACTCCCTCGGCGACGTGCTCGACCTGCCTCCGGCCACGAACCGGGACGCCGGCGCGACGGACATCCGCACCGTCGAGGACAACCTCGGCATGGTCGAGATCGACTCGCTGCAGCTGCTCCGCACGCGCTACGCGGTCCTCGCCTCGATGGCGGCGCTCGCCGGGACGCACGAGCACGCAGACCAGTTCGACCTGCCCGAGCCCGACGAACTGACCGGGCTTCCCGGCGTCGAGGAACTGCTCGTGCTCGCCGAGGTCGCGCGACTCGCGGACAGCGGACGGTGGGCTCTCGTCGTCGTCGACGCCCCGGCCTCCGCCGACGCCCTGCGCACCCTCACCGCGCCGCGCACGGTCTCCGATTCGCTGGAACGGATCTGGCCTCAGCACAGCCGGGTCGCGGCGGCCACCGGTCCGGACCCCCGCACGGGTGTCTTCGTCGCGCTGTTCGATCGGTTGCTGTCGGGGATCACCGCGGTACGCGACCTGCTCGACGATCGCGGACGCAGCGCCGCGGTGATCGTGGCGACGCCCGACCGCGCCGGTCGTGCCGAGCTCGCACGGGTGCGATCGTGGCTCGCCCTGTCCGGCATTCGCGTCGACGCGGTCGTCGTCAACGGCGTCGTCCCCGCGGTGGGCGGTTCGGGTGCGGCTGCACGGCTGCTGGCCGATCAACGGGCCGCGCACGAGGCGATCGTCGCCGAGATCGGGGCGGCCGTCACCGACGTTCCCGTGATCGTGTGCGAGCGCCGTGCTGCGGAGCCGGTAGGGTTGGCAGCTCTGGAGGAGCTCGCCACGGCGCTCCGCCGCGATGCACTCGTTCCCTCGTCGGAGACCGACGAGCCGGTCCGGGTGCAGCAAGAATCGGGAACGGGGGTGGAGTCGGTGTACGCGATGCGCATGTACCTGCCGCTCGCCGATCCCGCGTCCCTGACACTCGGACGGATCGGCGACGACCTCGTCGTCGGCGCCGACGGCATGCGACGCCGGGTGCGACTCGCCTCGGGGCTGCGGCGGTGCACCGTCTCCGATGCCGAGTTCGACGGAACCGATCTGGTGGTGCGATTCGTACCGGATCCGGCGGTGTGGCCGCTGTGAGGGACGACCACGAAGCCCTGATCTCCGAGTTGTTGTTGCTCGCCGACGCCGTGCTCGACCGCGTCGAGGGCACGGTGCAGCAGTTCGTCGCCGCGACCGGCGACGCGTCTGCTCATACCGCCCCCGATACCGCGACCGGTTCGACGGCGCCGGGTGACGCCGAGGCCGCGACCACCCCGAAGGGGTGCGCGTGGTGCCCGCTCTGTGCCGCCGCAGCCCTGGTTCGCGGCGAGAACCACGAACTGGTCAGCAGGCTGGCGTCGAAACTGGCGGCGTTGATCGCGTTGCTGCGGAAGTTCCTCGCGCAGTTCCTGCCCTCGACCGGTGGCGTCCCGCCCGAGCCGACCCCCGATCCGCCGACACGGGATCGTCCGGCCTTCGAGCCGATCTCCGTCAACCTCCGCACGTGAACACGCACGACCCCGGGCTCACGGTCGGGATCGACATCGGGGGCACGAGCATCCGCGCGGCAGCCGTCGACCGTAACGGCGACGTCGTCGACAGTGTGCGCACGCAGACGCCGTCCTCCGCGGTCGCCCTCGAGAACGCGCTGCACCGGCTCGTCGAGCATCTGCGTGAGCGCAACGACATCGGCGCGGTCGGGCTGGGGGTCGCGGGTTTCCTCACCGAGGACCGCACCACCGTGCGGTTCGCACCGCATCTGCCCTGGCGCGATACGCCGCTCGCCGAGACGCTCACCGAGCGCTTCGGGTTGCCGGTCGTTCTCGAACACGACGCCAATGCCGCGGCCTGGGCCGAGTACCGCTTCGGCGCCGCCGCGGGCAGCACGATCGCGGTGATGGTCGCGCTCGGAACGGGCATCGGCGCGGCCCTGCTGCTCGACGGCAGGATCTATCGCGGTGCCTACGGTGTGGCGCCCGAACTCGGTCACCTGCAGGTCGTGCCCGACGGGCGGCCCTGCCCGTGCGGCAAGCAGGGATGTTGGGAGAGGTATTGCAGCGGAACGGGTCTCGTGGACACGACCGTCGAGATGCTCGCGGCCGAACCCGGGCGGTCCGTTCTCGCGGGCGAGATCGCCTCGGATCCCGGATCGCTCACCGGCCGACGGGTCGCCGGTGCGGCCCACGACGGCGACCCCGTCGCTCTCGCGGCCTTCGACGATTTCGCCCGCAGGCTCGCGCTCGGACTGGCGCTCGTCGCCGACGTCTACGACCCCGAGCTCGTCGTCATCGGGGGAGGGGTCTCCGGTTCCGCGCCGTTGTTCCTCGACGCCGCGCGCGAGCACTACGCGGCCGTGACCACCGGCGCCGGCCATCGTCCTCTCGCGCGCGTCCGGGTCGCGCAGCTCGGCGACGCCGCCGGGCTCATCGGTGCCGCCGATCTCGCCCGATCCGCGATCGAAACCTCACGACCGCCGCTGTAGTCGAATTCCACTGGAGGTGAGATTCGCCGGAGGTGAGATTATCGTCACGTCGACGTTGAAAGGGTGGGGTCGAGCACTGGGGCGATGTGCGAGGGGCAGTCGCGTCGTCGTAGAGTCGACCGGCGGGCGGTGCTGCACCGATCCGTGTGGGGGATGATCGGATTCGGGAAGGATGCCATGTGGTACTGGCTGTTCAAGTACGCCCTCCTGGGGCCGCTGCTGTGGCTCATAGGACGTCCGAAGTTCGAAGGCGGCGAGAACATTCCGGCGCACGGACCGGCGATCCTGGCCAGTAACCACCGGGCCGTCCTCGACTCGTTCTACCTTCCCCTCCTCGTACGTCGGCGCATCACCTTCCTCGCGAAGAGTGAGTACTTCACCGGCACCGGACTCAAGGGCGCCTTCCAGCGCTGGTTCTTCTCGTCCGTCGGGCAGGTCCCCATCGACCGCACCGGCGCCGACGCCGCGCAGGATGCGCTCAACGCCGGGGTCCGGGTGCTCGGCCAGGGCAAGCTGCTCGGCATCTATCCCGAGGGCACCCGCTCACCCGACGGACGCCTCTACAAGGGCAAGACCGGCCTCGCGCGACTGGCGCTGGAGACCGGCGTCCCCGTGATCCCCGTCGCCATGATCGGCACCGACCGGATGAACCCCATCGGGTCGAAGATGTGGCGACCGGCGAAGATCACCGTCCGGATCGGTGAGCCCATCGACTTCTCCCGGTTCGAGGGCATGGGCGGAAACAGGTTCGTGGAGCGCACAGTCACCGACGAGGTCATGTACTCGCTCATGCAGCTGTCGGGCCAGGAGTACGTCGACATCTACGCCGCCTCCCTCAAGAACAAGGGCTCGGCGGACGAGTCGGGGGTCGGGGACACGGGCGCGTCGACGAACGGCAGTGCCGCGACCCCGCCGCAGGACGGTCCCGTCGCGGACCGCGTTCCCGACACGCGTGCCGGGTGAGCAGGTGCGCTACTTCTACGACTGCGAGTTCATCGAGGACGGACGCACGATCGAACTCGTCTCGATCGGTGTCGCCTGCGAGGACGGCCGCGAGTTCTACGCGGTGTCGACCGAGTTCGACCCGACCCGGGCCGGAGCCTGGGTGCGCCGCAACGTCCTCCCGAAGCTCCCGCCCCCGGCGCACCCCGCCTGGAAGTCGCGATCGAGGATCCGCGACGACTTGCTGAAGTTCCTCGTGCCACGACCGGGCATCCGGCCCGAACTGTGGGCGTGGATCGGAGCCTACGACCACGTCGTGCTCGTCCAGCTGTGGGGCACCATGCCCGAACTCCCGGACGTCCTGCCCCGCTTCACCCGCGAGCTCCGGCAGTATTGGGAGGACTCGGGCTCACCGCCCCTGCCCCCGGCGCCGGACGACAACCACGACGCCCTCGCCGACGCCCGCCACAACCTCGCAAAGTTCGAAGCGATCGAGGTTGCTCGCCGGTCGCGGTGACGCGGGTAACGGGGTGCTGCGCCGCTTCCGGCCGTCACGCCATATCCTGGACGGGTGAACTGGACTGTCGACGTGCCGATCGACCGCTTGCCCGAACTTCCCCCGTTGCCCGAGGAGCTGCGTACCAACCTCGACGCGGCGCTTGCAAAGCCGGCGCTGCAGCAGCCCAGCTGGCCCGAGGAACAGGCCGCGGCGATGCGCACCGTGCTCGAGAGCGTGCCTCCCATCACCGTGCCCCGCGAGGTCGAGGAGCTGCAGAACCAGCTCGCCGCCGTCGCTCGGGGTGAGGCCTTCCTCCTCCAGGGTGGCGACTGCGCCGAGACGTTCGCGGACAACACCGAGCCGCACATCAAGGGCAACATCCGCACGCTGCTGCAGATGGCGGTGGTGCTGACCTACGGTGCGTCGACGCCGGTCGTGAAGGTCGCGCGGATCGCCGGCCAGTACGCCAAGCCGCGTTCGTCCGACACCGACGCGCTCGGTCTGCCGTCCTACCGCGGCGATATGGTCAACTCGCTGGTCGCCGATGCCGAGGTGCGCAGGCACGATCCGTCGCGCCTCGTGCGCGCCTACGCGAACGCGAGCGCCGCGATGAACCTCGTGCGTGCCGTCACCGCCGCCGGTGAGGCCGACCTGCACCGCGTGCACGACTGGAACCGGGCCTTCGTCTCGGCCTCGCCCGCCGGTGCCCGCTACGAGGCGCTCGCCTCCGAGATCGATCGTGGTCTGCGATTCATGGACGCTTGCGGTGTCATCGACCCGAATCTGCGCGCGGCGACGATCTATGCCAGCCACGAGGCTCTCGTCCTCGACTACGAGCGCGCGATGCTGCGCCTCGACAACTCGGGCGACAAGCCGCGCCTGTACGACCTGTCGGCCCACTTCCTGTGGATCGGTGATCGCACCCGCCAGCTCGACGGCGCGCACATCGCGTTCGCGGAACTGCTGTCGAACCCGATCGGTCTGAAGATCGGTCCGTCGACCACCCCGGAGATGGCCGTCGAGTACGTCGAGCGCCTGGATCCGCACAACACGCCGGGCCGACTGACCCTGATCTCCCGGATGGGTCACTCGAAGGTCCGCGATCTGCTGCCCGGCATCATCGAGCGCGTCGAGGCCTCCGGTCACAAGGTGATCTGGCAGTGCGACCCGATGCACGGCAACACCCACGAGGCGTCCACCGGCTACAAGACCCGTCACTTCGACCGCATCGTCGACGAGGTGCAGGGCTTCTTCGAGGTGCATCGCGCGCTGGGCACGCATCCGGGTGGCATCCACGTCGAGCTCACCGGTGAGGACGTCACCGAGTGCCTCGGCGGTGCCCAGGACATCTCCGATCTCGACCTGCACGGTCGCTACGAGACGGCGTGCGATCCGCGGCTGAACACGCAGCAGTCGATCGAACTCGCGTTCCTGGTCGCGGAGATGCTCCGCGGTTGATCGCAGCGGAGATGCTCCGCGGTTGATCACAGCGGAGATGCTCCGCGGGTAGGGGACAGGCGGTCGGATCAGGGCAGTGCGGTCAGCGTGACCGTGCTGCCCTGTTCTGCTCTCCGCCCCGCCCCGGGATTCTGGCCGATCACGACCGAGCGGTCGGAGTCGCCGAGTTGCCGCACCTCGACCTCGAATCCGAGGCGGGTGAGCTCGTCGCGGGCCGAGCCCACCGAGCGTCCCAACATCGACGGCACCTTCACTGCATTGGATACAAGGAGGGTGACGGTTCCGCCGGCGCTGACGTCTTCGCCCTCCTCCGGGTCGGTGCCGATGACCCGCCCCTCGTCGACATCGGCGTCGAAGACCTCACGGATGTCCCCGACGGTCAGGCCTGCCTCGTCGAGGATGCGACGCGCCTCGTCGACCGGGCGCCCGGTCAGATCGGGCAGGGTCACGGGCGGCGATCCCTTGCTGATCACAAGCGCGACCTCGGACCCCACGGGCAGGACGGTGCCGGGCGCGGGGTCGAGCGCGGCCACTCCGCCCTCGGGCACCGTGGTGCTGAACGCGGTACCGCCCTCGACCGGTTCGAAGGTGCGGCTCCGCAGTTCGTCCTCGACGACGGATCTCTCACCGGCGCCGGGAATGGACGGGACGGTGGGTCTGCCGAGCGACACGAGCAACGCGATCGTGTCGCCGTCGGGCACACGTGAGCCCGCGGTGGGGTCGGTGCCGAGGACGGTGTCGACGGGAACGTCGTCGGAGTACTCGCCCCGGATCTCGCTGGACAATCCGGCCGCCTCGATCGCGGACACGGCCGCCGCCTTGTCGAGTCCCAGCACGGTCGGGACGTCGCTGAGCCGGCCGGCGCCGAGCCACCACCCGGCGATCCCCATGAACAACGCGAGCACGATGATCGCGGCGATCCAACCGGCGGCGGACCGGCGCTGACGGCGGCGGTCGACGGCGTAGTCGGGCGGGGGCGCCACCGGTTCGGTGTCGGGACGCGGATGGGTGCGGGTCGCGACCCGGGTCGGGTGCGGGCGCGTGGCCGGTGCATTCGGGCCGGGCGTGGCCGGCACGGCGGTCTGCACGGTCGTCGGAGCATGCGAGTTCGCGGCCGAGCCGGTAAGCACCGTCGTCGCCGGAGCAGGATCGGCAGGCCCGGAAGCGGCGCCGTCGATGGTGCGGGTCGGTGCCGCGGCATCGGGATCCACCACGGGTGGCGTCCGCACCGCGGATCGTCTCGGAGCCGGAACCCGGTAGCGGGGGAGATCGAGCGTGTCGCATATCTCGCCGAGCGCGACGGCCATCACCTGCGCGTCGGCGTAGCGTTCCGTCGGTTCGCGTTCGGTGGCCCGGCGGACGAAGGCGTCCAGTTCGGGAGGAACCCCGTCGATGGCCGAACTCGGATCCGGCACGTCCTTCTCCACGCGCTGGTACGCCACCGACAGGGACGTGTCGCCGGTGAAGGGAGTGCGGCCGGTGAGCATCTCGTACACGAGCACACCGGCGGAATAGACGTCGCTACGCGCGTCGGCGCTGCCGATGGTCACCTGCTCCGGAGACAGGTACGCCGCGGTGCCGAGGATCACGCTGCGCGAGGTGGTGGTCGCGGCGGCGACCGCCCGGACGAGCCCGAAGTCGGCGATCTTCACCTCACCGTTGCCGGAGATGAGGATGTTCTCGGGCTTGATGTCGCGGTGCACGAGACCCGCCCGGTGGGCGACGGCCAGGGCCCCGAGGACCGGTGCGGCCACGGCGGCCGCGGCGTGCGGCGGCATCGGCCCGCGTTCGCGCAGCAGCTCGCGCAGGGTGCCGCCCTCGACGAGCTCCATCACGAGGAAGACGTGATCGCCGTCCTGGCCCTGGTCGTAGACCGCGACGAGCCCGGGATGCGTCAATCGCGCGACGGATCTGGCCTCGAACTCGAACCGTGCCAGGAATTGGGGATCGGCCGCGAACTGCGGATCCATGATCTTCACGGCGACGGGACGGTCGAGACGCATGTCGGTGCCGCGGTAGACGGTCGACATGCCGCCCCGCGCGATCTGCGATTCGATGCGATAACGCCGGTCGAGCACGACGCCGACCAGTCGGTCGCCTCCAGCGGTCACCCGGTGTACCCCCGTGTCTCGTGCGTGATGGTGGGACGCCGGTACCCGGGCCTTCGAGGTATCGACGTGACGAAGCTCCGGCTCCGCGTGTGCGGAGCGATTTCGTCCCCGTCGATCGTAGCCAGCTCCCGTGGACGGTAGCCGCGTAGCTGCCGGCGCGGCCGCAGCGATAACGTGGTGGGGTGAGTGCAATCCCTTACTGCGACGACGTTCTCGACCGCTCCGTGCCCGTGGTGCAGCTCGTCGACGTGGCCAAGAGCCTCGGCGTCGCCACCTCCCGCGTACACCAGATGGTGCGCGACCGGCAGCTGCTGGCGTTCAAGCGCGACCGCGTGCCGGTCCTGCCCGAGGCCTTTCTCGACGAGGAAGGAAACGTTCTCAAGGGTCTTCCGGGCCTGATCGCGGTGCTACACGACGGCGGTTACGAGGACGACGAGATCCTGCGGTGGCTCTTCGCCGAGGACGATTCTCTTCCCGGTGGATGCCCTGTGGCCGCGATGCACACGCAGTCCGCGCGCGAGGTCGTGCGGCGGGCGCAGGCGCTCGCCTTCTGAGTCTCCGGGGCGTCGTTACCGCTTCCGGAGCAGCGAGCCGGCGACGTACTCGGTGATCATGACCGCGGCGCGCGTGCGGCGCGGAACCGTCGCGCGCCGGTCGAGCACCCGGAACCCGCTGCGTTCGACCTCGTCGAGAATCCGCCCGTAGAGCGTGAAGGCTGCGCGGATACCCGGCCGGATCCGGTCGGGGAGTACCTCCAGCCCGGGTTCGGCTTTGCGATACTCGGCGCGGGTCAGCGCGACCGCGTGGGCGAGTGCCCGCCGGACCCTCGGGTCCATCGCGCCGGTGCGCCGGCATTCCTGCAGCAGGTCGATGTCGACCCCGAAGGCCGACCACAGTTCGAGCGGGATGTAGAGACGTCCGCGTTCGAGGTCCTCGCCCACGTCGCGGATGAAGTTGGTGAGCTGGAACGCCGCCCCGAGCGCGGCTGCGGCGGGCGGGGCGGCCGGATCGTCGACGTCGAGGATCGGCAGCAGTTCGAGACCGATCACCGCCGCCGAGCCGTACATGTACTCGCGCAGTTCCTCCATGGTCCCGTAGCGGGGCCGGAACTCGGGCGTGCCGGGCACGTCCATGCGCATGGATCGGATGAACGCCTCGAAATAGTCGATCGGGATGCGGTACTGCCCGATCGTGTCGGCAAGCGCGCGGACCACGAGACCGGTGTGGTCGAGCGGGCCGGGAGCGCCCGCGAGTGCGGCGTGCAGACGGCTGTGCGCGTCGTCGACACCACGGATCGCGGCCTCCGGGTCGTCCACGGCGGTGACGTCGACGATGTCGTCGACGTGTCGGGCGAAGCCGTAGAGCGCGTGCACGGCGTGTCGTCGCGAGGCGGGCAGCAGCCGGGTCGCGAGGTTGTAGGTGCGTCCGTGTTCGGCGGTGAGCTCGGCGCAGTAGGCGTAGGCCCGGGTGAGATCGTCTGCCGCGATCCCCGTGGGGCGCTCAGGCACGGTCGTCCAGGGCAGCGCCGGCGGGTGATGCCGGTCGAGGTCGTAACCGCAGGCGCAGCGGGTCGTAGGTGACCAGCGAACGGGCCGCGACGATCGAGGCGAACACCGCGAGCGCGACGTGCGCGATGTTGTACATCCCGATCGACCCGTCGGGGTTGAAGATCAACATCAGCCATGTCGACAGTGCGACGAGCACCATGAGCACCCGGGGCGACATCGCGAAGGCGGCGGCGACGGCGAGCGGCCAGGAGTAGTACCAGGGCAGCGCGGCGGGCGACAGCAGGGTCACCGCAGTCAGCGCCACGACGATCCCGAAGATCGCGTCGCGCTCGGTGCGGCGGAAGCGCCACCACGCCCACACGAGGATCACCACCAGCGCGATCGCGCAGAGCATGCGTGTGATGTCGAGGACCGATCCGAGCCGCCACGGAGTGACCCAGGTGACGGCGTGCGCCATCATCGTCGGCAGCGACAGCCAGTTGATGATCTTCGACGAGCCGGACAGGGCGGTGAGCCAGCCGATGCCGACACCGGCGAGCAGCGAGGTGCCACCGAAGACCGCGGCGAAGACCCCCAGTCCCAGGCCGACGGCCTTGGCGAACAGGCGCACGGGCGCTGCCGGTTCGCGTCCCTCGGCAAGCGCACGATCGCGTTCGTGGATCATCCACACCCACACCAGGAAGGGCAGTGCCAATCCTGCGGTGGCCTTGATCGCGGCGCCGAGGGAGACCAGGGCGATGCCGCCGAGGTGCCGGCCCTCGAGCACGAACACGATGCCGGCGATCATGAGACCGACCATCAGCAGCTCGTTGTGCACACCGCCGACGAGGTGGATCAGTACGAGCGGGTTCAGCACTGCGAGCCACAGGGCAATCGCGGGATTTCCGCCCATGCGACGGGCGAGTTTCGGCACGGCCCACGCCATGAGTGCCAGGCCGGGAAGCATGGTCAGGCGCCACAGCCAGGTGCCCGTCACCACGTTGTCGTCGGTGATGGACGTGATGCCCGCACCGAGCAGCAGGTGGACGGGCCCGTAGGGCGTGGTCGTCGTTGTCCACACATTGCTGACGTTGTCGAGCAGGACGCCCGGATTGACGACCGGGCCCACCTCGTACGGGTCGAAACCGTCGCGCAGCAGTGCGCCCTGCGCGAGGTAGGAGTAGGCGTCGCGGCTGAACATCGGTGTCGCGACCAGCAGGGGAGCGGTCCACGCGGGCAGCACCGTCCACAGATCGCGCACCGTGACGTGGCCGGCGAGGGTCGCCCGGCCGACGCGCACCCACGCTGCGATCATGAGGAGCACACCGACCCACAGGATGATCCGCGAGAGCAACTGGCCGTGGCCGAACCGCAGCCACGACAGATAGATGTCCTCGAGCAGCGGGTCGATCCGCCGGACACTGCCCGATCCGAAACTGCCGAAGGTCATGAGTACCGCGCCCCACGCGCCGAGCAGCGCGGCATGGCCGGCGGGACTCCTCAGGAATGCGTGCTTCGGACGCTCACCCGCCGGTGCGGCCGTCCCCTCCGGCGCGGGCGAGGTCTGCGGCTCGGCGTCGGGCGAGGCAGGGGACGACATCGGTACGGTTCCTCCCCCGTGGACGTGTGGATGCGCGGCGCGCAGATAGCTGGCGAACGAGGACAGTTTAGTGGAGACGCGGAGCGTGGTGCGCCCGGTGTCACCGCCTTCGCGGAACACCGAGCCGTTCGGCGGCGAGCCTTCCGGACAACAGCACGGTGGGGACACCGACGCCCGGCACCGTCGCCGACCCCGCGAGCACCACGCCGGGAACGGCCGGATCGAGGTTGCGACGCCGGAACGGTCCCGTCTGCCGGAAGACGTGAGCGCTCGAGAACGGGCTGCCCGCCTGCATGCCACGAGCGTGCCAGGTGGCCGGCGTGTCGATGTGGTCGACGCGGAAACCGTCCGTGATGCCGCCGTATCCGCGGCGGTCGAGGACGTCGAGCAGTTCGTTGCGATAGGGCACCGCGAGCTCGGCCCAGGCCAGCGGAGCGCTGTCGAGGTTCGGGCATGGCGCCAGCACCGACAACGGTTCGTGCTCGACGCCCTTACGGGTGAATCGCAGGCCGGGATCGGACAGTGCCGGTCGCGTGATGAGCAGCGAGGGATCCGACATCGGCCGGCCGCGTCCGCGGCTGCGGGTGATCTCCGCGAAGGTGCGGTCCCACGCCCCGCCGAAATCGATCACGTGGTGGTGTTGCGCCGCCCAGCCACGGGTCACCCCGGTGGGGATCGACCCGTGCAGCACGACGGCCGACGGCGCGGCCAGCGTGCGGCGGCACCGTCGGCGCGGCAGCAATCCGTCGACCACCGGGGTGTCGGGGGTCAGGACGGCCGCGTCGCACGGGAAGCGCTGTCCGTCGCGGGTGCGGACACCGTCGACCCGACCGGCGGAGAGGTCGAGCGAGGTCACCTCCCGGCCGAGTTCGAGCCGTCCGCCGGCCTCGACGAACGCCGCGGCCATCGCGCGGGCGACCGACCGCATGCCGCCGTCCACCGCGTACACGCCCAGCGACGTGTCCATGTGGGCGATGGCCCCGTAGACGGCGAGGGCCCGTGCCGGAGCGACCCCCGCGTACAGCGCCTGGAAGGTGAAGACGCGGCGCAGGCGCGGGTCGGTGACCCTGCGGTTCACCTGCGCGCCGAGCCTGCCGAACCCGCCCAGTCGGAGCAGACGCGCCAGATCGCGCAGCGCCGCCGGGGACGAGACCAGGTCGAGCGGCGAGTCGAAACTCGCGTCCATGAAGCGGTCGAACTCGGCGTCGAAGATGTCGGCGAGCCACGCGCGCAACCCCAGATAGCGGCGTGCCTCGTCGGGACCGCACACCCGTGAGATCTCCGCGACCATGGCGTCGGGGTCGGAGTGCACGTCGATCGAGGTGCCGTCGGCGAACCGCGCGTGGTAGGCGGGGGACAGTCGCCGGGTGCGCAGGGCCGGCCGGACGGAGTTGCGGTCGGTGCCCACCGCGGCGAGCGCGTCGTCGATCAACTCGGGCATCGTCAGCACGGTGGCGCCGTTGTCGATCTCGTAGCCCGGGCCGTGATAGCTGCCGACCCGGCCGCCGACGTCGTCGGCGCGTTCGAGCACCGTGACGTCCTTACCGGCGCCGCGCAGGTACAGTGCCGCCGACAGACCGGCGAGACCGGCACCGACCACGACGACCCGGTCGGCGCCGGGAACGGTCCGCACCGCCCTCACGCCACCCGTCGCGTCGCCGCGACCGCCGACTCGCGCAGAAGGGCCTTGCCCTCCTCGGTGGCGCCGGACGCCTCGAGCGCCTCGAACGCGCTGTCGGTCAGTTCCGAGATGCGGTCCTCGATTCGGGCGACCGCGCCGAGATCGACGAGCAGCGAGCGGAGGTGCTCGACCTGCGCGTCGGACAGATCGGTCCCGATCGAGGTGCGCAGCAGCTCGGCCGCGGCCGGATCGGAGGCATCGGCCGTCTCCAGTGCCAGCGCGTACAGGACGGTCCTCTTGCCCGAGCGCAGGTCGTCGCCCGAAGGCTTGCCGGTGACCTCGGGGTCGCCGAAGACACCGAGCAGGTCGTCGCGCAGCTGGAACGCCAGGCCGATGTCGGTGCCGAAGCGGCGGTATGCGGCGATGAGGTCGTCGTCGGCGCCGGCGAGGGCAGCGCCGATGTGCAGGGGGCGTTCGATCGTGTACGCCGCGGTCTTGAACCGGTTGACCCGCGTAGCGGCCTCCACCGATTCGTCCGCCGCCACTTCGTTGGCGATGTCGAGGTACTGCCCGCCGAGCACTTCGGTGCGCATCGCGGTCCAGGCCGGGACCACGCGCGCGACGGTCGCGGGGTCGAGCCCCGCCGAGTGCAGCATGTCGTCGGCCCAGACCAGGGCGAGGTCGCCGAGCAGGATCGCGACCCACTCGCCGAACTGCTCCGGCCTGCCGTGCCAGCCGGCCTTCCGGTGCTGCTCGGTGAACTCGACGTGCACGGTGGGGAATCCGCGGCGCGTGGTGGAGGCATCGATGATGTCGTCGTGGACGAGCGCCGCGGCCTGCACGAGCTCGAGCGCGGAGCACGCCTGCAGGACGGCCTCGGCGTCCGGCCCGGTCGGGTCACCACCGGCGCCGAGCCAGCCCGTCCAGGCGAAACGCGGACGCACCCGCTTGCCGCCGCGCAGCACGAATGCCTCGAGCGTGTCGACGGCCTGCCGGTATCCATTGCCCACCGAGTCGACCAGGTCGGAGCGTGAGGTGAAGAACTGCCGGAGGGAGTCCTCCACCCGATGGGGGAGCTGCTCGGCAGACAGGTGAACGGCGCCGGTAGACAGGACGAAACCTCCAGGTCGATGGGTGACGGCACCTCGGAGGCGGGTGAGCCGGAGGTGCCGCGACCAGCCTATCCGCACAGTCGGGTCGTCGCCGGTAGCGACCGCCCCGGGGGCGCCACCTATGCTGGACCGGTGACAAGCGACTTCGTCAGGGCAACCGAGGACGGCGGGATTTCTCGGACCCCGTCGATCGTGGACCGTCTCGGGTCCGCGCGTTCGGGCCGCATTCCGTTCTCCGTCGAGTTCTCGCCGCCTCGCGACGCCGAGGCCGAGGGACGACTGTGGCGCGCCGTGCGGACGTTCGAACGTCTCGGCCCGGCCTTCGTATCGATGACCTACGGCGCCGGGGGCTCCACCCGCGACCGTACGGTCCGGGTCACCGGACGCCTCGCCGAGGAGACCACCCTCCTGCCGGTCGCGCACCTCACGGCCGTCGGGCACAGCATCGACGAACTGCGCGCGATGATCGGCGCCTACGCCGACCGCGGCATCACCAACATCCTCGCGCTGCGCGGTGACCCGCCGGGCAACCCGCTCGGCGAGTGGGAAAAGCACCCCGAAGGTCTCGAATACGCCGACGAGCTCGTGCGTCTGGTGCGCGAGCTCGGCGACTTCCACGTGGGCGTCGCGTCGTTCCCCGAAGGACACCACCGGTCCCCGGACCTCGATCACGACACCCGCTATCTCGTGCAGAAGCTCCGTGCGGGTGCCGAGTACTCGATCACCCAGATGTTCTTCGACGTCGAGCACTACCTGAGGCTGCGCGACCGGGTCGTGGCCTGCGACGCCGAGCAGGGGCTCAAGCCGATCA
This sequence comes from Rhodococcus sp. IEGM1339, assembly GCF_050321925.1. Taxonomy (NCBI): domain Bacteria; kingdom Bacillati; phylum Actinomycetota; class Actinomycetes; order Mycobacteriales; family Nocardiaceae; genus Rhodococcus; species Rhodococcus sp. IEGM1339. The sequence continues at coordinate 61,098 of NZ_JBNQFT010000010.1, read as the reverse complement.
TCCCCGAGATCATGCCCATCACGTCGCTGCGCTCGGCGCGGCGCAGCCTCGAACTGTCGGGTTCGCACCTGCCGCTCGTTCTCGAGGAGCGGCTGCGGCGCGCGGCAGGCGACGGTCCGGAGGAGAACCGCGCCGCGGTGCGCGAGGTGGGCATCGAGGTAGCGACGGAGATGTGCGAGCGGCTGATCTCCGAGGGTGCGCCGTGCCTGCACTTCATCACGCTCAACTTCGCCCGCGCGACCGGCGAGGTGCTCGACCGCCTCGGCTACGAACTCGAAGCTCCCGCCGCGGTGCAGCCGGCCTGACATCCGGCCCGCGAGCCGGCCTGACATCCGGCCCGCGCCGGTTCGGGGTCAGGGCAGGACGCGGGCCTTCCACGCCGCGCGTCCGCTGCGCCGTGCCCGGATCGACGACGCCGTGAGCGCACTGACCGCCAGGACCGATGCCGGGTGCGCCGCGGCGTCCAGCAGATCGTCGACGGGACGGTCCGGAGCGTCCGGGTGTCGGCGTCCTCCCCGCTCGGTGACGCGCGCGAGAAGGCGTGACGTCACGCCCGCGGTGGCACCGGCCACGCCCCAGCGTCGCGTCCGTCCCCCGCCGAGAAGCGCCGCGGCCGGGGGCACGAAGTAGGCGAGGAGATACAGTGCGACCACCGCGGCCGCCCCGACCGGGGATCCGAACGCCGACCACAACCAGCGGGTGTAACCGCCGATCAGCGGGCGGGCTCCGTCGTACATCCGGCACGACGCCAGTCCGCCCGCGGCCGCGACCGTCGTAGGCAGTCCGGCGCGACGCAGTGTCCGGGCCAGATCCAGATCCTCCGTGGGACTCGCCGCGACCGCGGCGTGCCCGCCGATCGCCGCGTAGGCGCGCGCGTCGAAGACGAGGAACTGTCCGCACGCGACCGCCATCGACGGCCGGTGGGTGCGGTGCGAGACCGCGACGGGGAGCAACGAGAACCACGACCAGAACAGCAGGGGCTGCACGAGCCGTTCGAGCGCCGATCCGGTGAGCTGGTACGGGAACGGTGAGACGAGCGCGGCGTCCTGGTGGCGCAGCAGAGCGACGGCGGCGGCGAGCGCGTCGGGTGCGAGCCGGACGTCCGCGTCGACGAACACGACGATGCCGCTGTCGGTAGTCGATCCGGCGTGGGCGACGGCTGCGGCGCACGCGGCCGCCTTCCCGGTCCATCCTTCGGGCGGTGGCTGTGTCGATCGGACGACGGTGATGCGCTCGTCGCCCTCGGCCGCGGCCGTGGCCAGGTCGGCGGTGCCGTCGGACGAGTCGTCGTCGAGGATCACCACGCGCAGGGCGTGCAGTCCTGTCTGTGCCCGCAGGTCGGAGACGATCGCGGCGATGCGGGGCGCCTCGTCGCGGGCGGGGACGACGACGGTGACCTGCTCGTCGACCACCGGTCCCGGCACGAGACGAGGGAGCGAGACCCGGTTCGCGACGGCAACGGCCGCGCCGTAGGAGGCGACGAGAGCGCCACCGGCGACGAGTCGCGTGAGACCGGGGGACGGGTCGCGCGGAAGGCGGGTCAGGACCGCGTCCCGTTCGCCGACGACCACTGCGGCGCGGGATTGCGGGTGAACCAGGCCGCGCCGGCGATGATCAGCGTGACACCGAAGGCGCCGCCGGCCATGATTCCGGCCCAGCCCGCGAAACCGCGCGTGTTGGGATCGGCGTAGCGCACCTCCGCGCGGAGGGTGCTCACCTCGCCGGCCGGAATCTTCCAGGTCACGACCGAATCCGACTCGCGGGTGCCGTTGGTGGTCGCCACCCGGGCGGGGAACGCGATGGTGAACTGCACGTCGGTGCCCTGGGTGGGAGCGGACTCGAGATCCACACGTCCGTTCAGTGCCACCAGATCGCCCGAGCGCTGCAGGTTGAGCTGGAACATGCCGGCGCTCTGATCGGACATCGTGGCGAGCTGCTGGACGTCGCCGAAGGTGAGGTCGTTGAAGAAGACCTGGCTCCCGACGTAGCCGTCCTGCGAGTACTCCTGCACCCGCACCTTCCCGGCCAGGGCCGAGGGAGCGGTGAGTTCGGGGCCGGGATCGTTCTCGTCGGCGGGGATGGTCGCGGCGACGATCTGCCCCGACACACGGTCGTCGGAGGAGATCCCCATCGTCGCCTGCACGCGCAGGCAGCCGGTGAGGAGCGGTAGGCCGAGGAGCACGAGCCCCACGACCGCGACGACACGACGGCGGACGGACAGGATGGACGACTGCACGGAGAACATGGTGCCAGGCACGGTCATCCTCGTCGGTTCTTCGGGTCGCTCGCGGCGAGTCGTGCCTCGTCCCGCCCGGGACCGGACACGCTTGCGCGCCACGACCGGACGAGTGAGACCAGCAGGGGAAGACCCAGTACCCCCATGACGACCAGCCCGTAAACCGCGGAGTAGCCGAGTTGGGGAGCGTCGAGGAATACGCTGTGGGCGAGGGCCGAACCGAGCCACGTCCACAGGAACAGCGCAATCGGCACGGCGTCGTGCCGGGGCGCGTCGGCACGGTCCGAGCGGGAGTCGACGAGCACGAGTACGGTCGCCATGATCGCGGCGACGAGGAGCCAGCCCGCGTAGTTGGTGAGCGGGATGTGCTCGATCCCGGGCAGGCCGCCGGCGTTGCACCACGACCAGTGCCCGTCCGCCACCATCTGGGGGTCGAGATAGAGATCCCAGCCCAGCATGCCAACGGTGACCGCCGCGACCCTGCCGGGACCGTTGCGGACGAGGCGGGAGGCCACGCACCAGACGGGGTACAGGCCCGCCGACCACGCCAGCGGCACCACCAGCGGGACGTCGAGTGCGGCCGGCCCGAGCCTGTCGGTGACGTAGCTGTAGCAGCCGTAGGGATAGCCGGTCATCGTGCCGACCACCTCGGACAGATACCCGATGCCCGCCGAGCTGACGAACAGGACGACGGCGAAGGTGATGCCGCGGTTCAACGCGGCGTGGACGAGGCAGGCGGCGGTGAGCAGCGTGACGACCGCGACGGTCGCGGCGTCCCGGGCGCCGCCCTCGGTGAGGGGATAGGCGATCTGGGCGAGGACCGCGGCGACGGCCGGGACGATCGGAAGGACCGTCCGCCACCGGGCCGGTCGGGGCGGTGCGGGGACGCGGGTGTCGGTCACCGCGACACCCAGCCCTTCACGCGGTCCACGAGACTGCCCTTGGCGTCGGCGAGGGCGACCCAGGCGGCGTTGCGGCCGCTCGCACCGGAGACTCCACCACCGGGATGGGTCGAGGCGCCGGTGAGATAGAGGCCGGGCGCGTCGGGCACCCGGTAGCCGGACAGCTCCGGCAGCGGACGCCACAGGAACATCTGGTCCAGCGACATCTCCACGTGCATGACGTTCCCGCCGAGCAGGCCGAGTTCGCTCTCGATGTCCGCGGGGGTCTGCACGTGGCAGTGCTCCACGCTCGCGGTGAAGCCGGGAGAGCGCGTCTCCATCTCGGCGAGGATGCGGTCGGTCTCGGCGCCGGCGATGTCCGCCCAGCGACGTCCGCCGCGCAGCGCGTACGGATGCCACTGGGACCACAGTGTGATCTGGTGCTTGCCGTCGGGTGCGATCGTCGGGTCGAGGGCGGAGAAGCTCATCGCGAGGACGGTGGGTCGCGGGGGCAGGTCTCCCGCCATCGCGGCACCATGCGCGGCGCGCAGGTGGGCGCGGTCGTCGACGAGCAGTTGCAGACCGGAGGTCGTCGATTCGGGCTCGTCGCAGCCGCGGTAGCGGGGCAGCGAGTCGGTGCCGAGGCGCAGGACCATGCCGATGCCCGGACCGACCCGCATGCTGCGACGCCAGCCCTCGAGCCGGTCGCGGTCGTATCCGCCGCGGTCGAGCAGATCCAGCGTGGTCAGCACGTGGCATCCGGCGACGACCCTGTGGGCTTGCACCGAGCGTCCCGATTCGGTGCGCACGGTCCACCGATCGCCGGTCCGGCGGATCTCGGTGGCGGCGTCGCCGCAGGTCACCGTGCCGCCATCGGACCGCAGCCGCGACAGCAGGGCCTGGGTGAGCGCACCGCTTCCGCCGATCGCGCGACCCGGGGGAAGGGTGTGCATGAGGGCGGCGAAGCCCACCATCGCCGCGGTGCCGGGTTCGGACATGGGCGGGCCGGACTGCGCGCCGAACCAGGCGAGGGCCGCCTTGAGGGGTTCGTCGTCGAAGTACTCGTCGAGCAGGCTGTCGCCGGTGGTGAGGAACCGGCGGGACAGGGCGCTGCCACCCTCACCCGCGTCGAGTCCCCAGAACGAGGACAGCAGGTGCCGGCCGGTCGGGGGACGGGTGAACGACGTCATCACCGCCGCGCTGCGCGGGCCCCAGTCCTGCACGAAGCGGCGGTACGCGTCGGCCTCGCGGCGTCCGCAGGCGGCCTCGACGGAGGCGCAGGTCCGGTCGAGATCGCGGTGGAAGACGATGCCGGGACGGTCGGAGTCCGCAGGGGGCGGCGCGTACGCCCACGGGTCGCAGTCGATGTAGCGCAGGCCGTGGGCGGCGAGATCGAGTTCCTCGACGATCCCGGAGTGGCGCACCATGATGTGCGCCGAGGAGCCGCGGTCGACGGCATATCCGGGGAAACGTTCGACGGTGGAGACGGCGCCGCCCGGCACGGTGTCGCGTTCGAGAACCTCCACCGACCATCCGTCGCGGGCGAGATAACACGCGGAGACCAGGGCGTTGTGGCCCGAGCCGACGACGACGACGTCGAGTGTGGCGTTCATGGGGTACCGCTTCCGTCCGGATCGCCGATCGTGTGATGGTGGTGCGGAACGAGGTCCGGCTCGAGGGGCAGGCTCCTGCCGAGGACCGCGAACGGGCGGGCGTCGCCGGTGAAGACGAACCGGCGGACGACGTCCTGGAATCCGAACCGACGGTACAGCCGCCACGCCCGGTTGTCCTCGCCCGGCACCTCGGGTGTCGACAGCAGTACGGCCGCTTCCGTGCGTCCCCGCAGCAGCGCCGACAGGAGCAGTTCACCGATGCGGCGTCCCTGCATGTCGGGTCGGACGTGCAGTTCGGTGAGCTCGAAGTAGTCGGAGAGAACGCGATCGATCTCCTCGGGGGACCGTCCGGAATGGCGCATGCCGGCGCGCACCTGCTGGTGCCACCACTGGCGGGTGTCGCCCCGGTAGCCGTACGCGATCCCGACGACGGTGTCCGGATCCTCGGGGAGGCTCGCGGCGAACGCCTGCCAACCCGCGCGGGCCGAATGCTCGGACCACATCGGCGCGCGGTGGTACTCCGTGCCTCGGGGATATCGCATCGCCGCGACGTAGACGGTCAGCAGCGAGGGCAGGTGCGCACGGAAGTCCGCGGGGGAGAGCTCGGTGAGGATCGGGGCGTCCTGGCAGGGATCGGTGGTCATGCGTGACTCGTTCGGGTGGCTCGCGGTGCGTCGGAGGTGCTCGGGTCTCGCTGATCGTTCGGGATGACGTGGCCGCTTTCTCTTGACGGGTTGTCGGTGGGTCCAGCTATATTGAATACGTCGAACGCATGTTCGACATCGGTGATCCGGGGATGTTCGAGGGAAGCGAACATCCCCGGATCACCCTGGGGTCTCCCGCTCGGCGTCCGTGTCGGGCCTCACTCGAGGACAGTGATCTCCGTTCCTCGGCGTTTCGGCGGGAATGCCACCGGATACCGCTCGTTGTAACGAGTGGTGAGACCACGCCGAGGAGGTGCGTGAACATGGCCAACGGTCAGGTCGCGAGTCGAGGCCCGCGCCGAACGTCTCCCACGCTCGGGCCGTCCGCATGCATCGACCATGCCACCTCGGCGCGCGCGGCGACGCTGCTGCGCAAGGCCGACGATCTGCTTTCCGGTGCCGCCGGTGCCGGCGATCCGGGCGAGCGGTTCCGCCTCGCCTACCTGGCGGCGCTGCGCGGTGCCGGTGCGGTGGTCGCGGCCGCGGAGCTGCGCTCCGGGATCCGGCCCCGCCGACCCGCGACGCGCAACGCATGGGCACTCATGGCGCGCGCCGACGAGTCCTTCGCCGTCTGGGCCGACTACTTCGCCGATCGCTCCGCCACCCGCACCGCGGTCGAGGCGGGGGTCGCGCAGGCGGTGGGAGCCGACGAATCCGGTGCCTTCTACGACGAGGTGGGCCACTTCCTGCACGATGTGGAGGGCTATCTCGACGCCGAAGCAGAGCCGGAGGTCGGTGTCGGTGGGTGACTTTCGCCCCTTCACGAGGGCCTTCGCCGACGACGGGATCGAACTCACGTGTGGAGTTTGTGGTCCACAGCGACATCTGCTCGTATTATTGACTCAGGCGGCCGTACGGACGGCCCCCCACCGGATTCGCCCCACGGATCCGGTGGCCACCGTTTAGTGCCGGGGGAGGTACCGTGCCACTCTCCGAGCACGAGCAGCGCATGCTCGATCAGATCGAGAGCGCGCTCTATGCTGAGGATCCCAAGTTCGCCTCGACCGTGCGTGGCAGCCGGTTGGGGATGGCGTCGAACCGGCGGCGGTTACAGGCCGGCGCATTGTTCGTGTTGGGCCTGACGCTGCTGATCGCCGGCGTTGCCCTGCCGCTCAAGCCGGGCGGCTTCCCGATCATCAGTCTGCTCGGGTTCCTCGTGATGTTCGCCGCCGGAGTCTTGTTGCTCCTCGGCGGTCGTCGGCCGTCGACTCCAGGGGCGACGGGCGGTAGTTCCGGTTCCGGAAAGTCCGGTCGAAGTTCCCGCGGCGGCAAGAAGTCCTCGGGTGGTGGCTTCACCAACCGCATGGAAGAGCGGTTCCGGAGGCGTTTCGAGCAGGACTGACCTCCTCGACCATCAGGTGTACCGACGACGGCGCGACCCACGGGTCGTGCCGTCGTCGTTCGTCTGCAGACCTTTCACCGACCCGGCGTCGTCCGCCTCTCCGCCCCTCCACCACCGCGCCCCACTCGCGCAATCTCCGTCTCCCCACCGCCTCCCACCTCGGCTCCGGCCGCAGTGTTTTCCCTGGTCGCCGATTGCTCGGCCCTCGCTCCGCCGGTGGGGCGGATCGTCGGGGCGCCGACAGCGGTGGATCCGTCGTCGTCCCGCGAGCGCGTGTCCCCATTTTCCGCCACCTGCTCTGAGCTGGGAATGTGACGACAACACGCGCGGCCGGGCGGCAGTAATCCGTTTCCGGTGGGGCAAAGTGGGGTAATGTGGGGCGCGGCGGGACAAGGTGTCCTGTCGCGCGAAGCATCCGTCCGGCAGCGGGGAGGCGCCGAGTGTTCCTCGGTACCTACACCCCGAAGTTGGACGACAAGGGCCGGCTGACACTGCCGGCGAAGTACCGAGACGAGCTGGCGGGAGGGTTGATGATCACGAAGGGGCAGGATCACAGCCTCACCGTGTTCCCTCGCGACGAGTTCGCCGCTCTGGCCGAACGCGCTGCGAGTGCCTCACGGAGCAACCCTCAGGCACGTGCGTTCCTGCGGAGTCTCGCGTCGGGAACGGAGGAGCAGCGACCCGACTCACAAGGCCGGATCACGCTGTCGTCAGCTCACCGCAAGTACGCCGGTCTCACCAAGGACTGCGTGGTGATCGGTTCGGTCAGGTACCTCGAGATTTGGGACGCGACGGCATGGGAGACCTACCTCGCCGAGCACGAAGAAGACTTCTCGGAAGCGAGAGACGAAGCACTACGCGACATCTTGTAACCACGGCTCGGGCTGCGCGGCGAGTGCCGCGAGGCCTCTGCCCGATGTGCCGGCCCTGACGCACTTCCCCAGCGCCAGGTACGGACCGGAGGGCCCTGACGCACTTCCCCGGCGTCAGGTCTCTTCGGACTCGGACAGAGACCTCGAGGCATTCGCCGTCTTCCGTATCCACCCCCGTGGCGGCGAGCACGGTATCGAGACGAGCGACAGGCAGGCACGAGGCATACCACCGTCCACCCGACGAGTACCCGACAGACCGTAAGCGGCCCGAGCAGGATTCCGGAGGACACATGGTGGACGGCGAGCACGAATCCGTCGATGGTACGGATGAGGCCACCGGTGCCGATGTGACATCTGCGGCGGAATTCGGCCACGTGCCCGTCATGCTCCAGCGCGCCGTCAACCTTCTCGGTCCGGCCATCGAGAGCGTCGGTCCCGACGGCGAGGGCGCGGTCTACGTCGACGCGACACTCGGTCTCGGGGGGCACTCCGAACACTTCCTGACGATCTACCCGAGGCTGCGGCTCGTCGGCCTCGACCGTGATACCGACGCACTGGCGATCGCCCGCGAGCGACTCGCACGGTTCTCCGACCGCACAGACTTCGTCCACACCCGCTACGACGGGATCGCCGACGCGCTCGAGAGCGTCGGCCTCGACCGGTACGGCTCGGTCCACGCCGCCCTGTTCGATCTCGGCGTGTCCTCGATGCAGCTCGACGAGGCGGAGCGCGGTTTCGCCTATTCCAAGGACGCCCCGCTCGACATGCGGATGGATGCCACCACCGGCATCACCGCGGCCGATGTCCTCAACACCTACAGTCACGGCGACCTCGCTCGCATCCTGAGCACCTACGGCGAGGAGCGCTTCGCCGGCAGGATCGCCTCCGAGATCGTGCGGACCCGGGCCAAGACTCCCTTCCGGACGAGCGGCGAACTCGTCGAACTGCTGTACCGCACGATCCCGGCGGCGACCCGCCGTACCGGTGGTCACCCGGCCAAGCGCACCTTCCAGGCGTTGCGGGTCGAGGTCAACGCGGAGCTCGACTCGTTGCGCACCGCGATCCCCGACGCTCTCGACGCTCTCGCGGTGGGCGGCCGGATCGTCTTCATGTCCTACCAGTCGCTCGAGGACAAGGTCGTCAAGCAGGAACTGACACCGCGTGCGAAGTCCCGCAGTCCCGAAGGGCTTCCGGTCGAACTGCCCGGGACGGGACCGGAACTGCGCATCCTCACCCGCGGTGCGGAGCGGGCAACGGACGACGAGATCGAGGCCAACCCACGTTCGGCGCCCGTCCGCCTGCGTGCTGCAGAACGAATCGCCAGGAGGTAACCGATGACCGTACAGGTGGCACCCCCGCAGCGCCGGAACCCGGGGCGATCGACCGCAGCGCAGCGTGCCTATCAGCGACGGTCGCAGCGCGCAGCGCAGCTCGGGGTCGAACAGGTGCAGACCCGCGGGCGCACGACGGGTGCCGGACGTGTCCGCACCCGGATCCCGTTCGTCGCCACCATCATCGGGCTCCTGGGCGTGGGCATGGCCGTGACGCTGTTGCTGACCACCCGGGCGACCGAGGACTCCTACGAGCTCAGCGCGGCGCGGTCCCTCAACGAGGAGCTCGCCCAGAAGCGGGCGGTGCTCCAGCGCGACGTCGCCACGGCCGAGTCGGCTCCCGCGCTCGCGGTCGCCGCGGCGGAACTGGGGATGATCCCCACCGGGCAGGTCGCGCGGATCGTCGTCGCTCCGGACGGTTCGGTGCAGGTGGTGGGCGATCCGGTTCCGGCCCAGGGTGCCCCGCCGGTCCCGCTGGATCCGCCCGCCCGAGAGGACGCCCGCGTCCAGACCCCGCTGGCCGGCAGCGCCGGGGCGGAGACCCCGCGGCCGCTCGGTGACGTGAGCGAGGAACCCCGGCCGCGCACCGACACCGAGGGCACGCGTCGGGCCGCGCCATCGGCCGACGGCCGCCCGGTGGGCGAGGAACCGGCACCGGCTCCCGTGCCGGTACCCGCGGCGGAAGCTCCCGCGGCCGCCACGCCGGATGTCGAGGGTGCCGCACCTGTACCGCCCGCGGCAGGACAATCGGTACCCGTGAGCGAACTGCCGCAATCCGAAGCGCCCCGTGAGGCGGCGCCCGAAGCACCAGTCCAGGCCGTGCGGACGGAACCCGAGGGCGGGCCTCGGTGAACAACCGCTCCACCCCTCGGCGTGCACCGCAGCGACGTTCCACCCCGGCGACGCGCGGCGGCCGCGCTCGAATGCCGGCGCCGCGCGAGCGCAAGCAGCGCGACCGGACGAGTTTCGCGTTCCGCAACAAGTGGGGCCGGATCGGCATGTTCGGCATTCTGGGCGTAGCCGTCGCCCAGTTGTTGTCCGTGCAGCTCGTCCAGGCCCCCACACTGTCCGCCGAAGCCGCCAGCCAGCGCACCACCCGACTCGTCGAACCCGCGACCCGCGGCACCATCGCCGATCGCAACGGGGAACCGCTCGCGTACACCATGGAAGCGAAGGCGCTGACCTTCCAACCCGTGCGGGTGCGCAAGGAACTCGAGGAGGAACGCGCGAAGGACCCGTCCCGGCCCGAGGTCTCCGAATATCTCGAGGGCGTCGCGTCGGCGGTCCACGAGGCGCTCGGCGCCGCGGCGCCGGAGAAGGACGTGCTCGAGATGCTCGAGAGCGACGAGACCTTCGTCTACCTCGCCCGCGGCGTCGATCCGGGGGTCGCGGCGGAGATCGTCGACGAGTACGACAAGGTCGGCACCGAGCGTCAGGACATCCGTCTGTATCCGGGCGGATCGCTCGCCGCCAATCTCGTCGGCGCGACCGGCTGGGACGGACACGGCCTGATCGGGCTCGAAGCGTCGATGGACGCCGTGCTGGCGGGTACCGACGGTTCGTCCACCTACGACCGTGGATCCGACGGCGCCGTCATCCCGGGCAGCTGGCGCGACCGTCAGCCCGCCGTCGACGGTTCCTCCGTCGAGCTCACGATCGACAACGACCTGCAGTACCACGTGCAGCAGGAGGTCCAGCGCGCGAAGGACCTGTCCGGGGCGAAGAACGCCTCCGCTGTGGTGCTCGACGCGCACACCGGCGAAGTGCTCGCCATGTCGAACGACAGCACCTTCGACCCGTCGATCGGTGTCGCGAACAACCCGCCCGACGCCGAACAGGGCAACCTCGCGGTCAGTTCGCCGTTCGAACCCGGGTCCGTGAACAAGATCATCACCGCGGCCGCGGCGATCGAGGACGGTCTGACCCGCCCCGACGAGGTCCTGCAGGTCCCCGGCACGATCACCATGGCCGGCGCGACCGTCAAGGACGCCTGGGATCACGGGGTCGTGCCGTATACCACGACGGGTGTGTTCGGGAAGTCGTCGAACGTCGGCACGCTCATGCTCGCCGAGCGGATCGGTGAGGACCGCTTCGCCGAGATGCTGCGACTGTTCGGTCTCGGCCAGCGCACCGATGTCGGCCTGCCCGGCGAATCCGCGGGTCTGCTGCCCAGCCGTGAGCAGTGGTCGGGTGGCACCTTCGCGAACCTGCCCATCGGCCAGGGTCTGTCGATGACCCTGCTGCAGATGACCGCGATCTACCAGACCATCGCGAACGACGGGGAACGTGTCCCGCCGCGGGTCGTGCGCGCGACCATCGCGCCGGACGGCACGCGCACCGAGACGCCCCGTCCCGATCCGGTGCGGGTGGTGAGCCCGCAGACCGCCGCGACGGTGCGCGACATGTTCCGTTCCGTCGTCCAGTCCGATACCGGCAACCAGCAGGGCACCGGTGCGGGCGCCGCCATCGAGGGCTATCAGATCTCGGGCAAGACGGGTACCGCCCAGCAGATCGACCAGAACTGCAAGTGTTACTCGAACTCCGACTACTGGATCACCTTCGCCGGCATCGCTCCGTCCGACGATCCGCGCTATGTCGTGGGCATCATGCTCGACGCCCCGACCCGCAGCTCCGACGGCAGCGGGGGCCAATCGGCCGCGCCGCTGTTCCGCAACATCGCGTCGTGGTTGCTGCAGCGCGACGGCGTGCCGCTGTCGGCCGAACCGGAGAGCAAGTTGATCCTCCAGGTCGACTGACGAGGTGACCGTGGCGCCTCGGTAGGCTGACAGGTCGGTAACGTGACACGACGGTCGTCGCCGAGAGCGGATCGGGAACGAACCCGGAAACATCCGTCGGAGTGCCTGCAGACGAGCTGCAGCGAAGCGAGAGGAAACTGGTGCCTGTGCCATCGAGTCCGGATCCGGCTCCTCCGGAGGAGGGGCGGAGACCCGAGCACCCACCGATGACGCAGATCTCGGTTCTCGCCGACGCCATCGGGGCGCGCGTCGAGATCGTCAATGCAGCCGCCGGAGAGGATGCGGCCCGCGCGGCCGCGATCACCGGCATCGACCTGCGCGCCCAGGGCATCCGCCCCGGCGACGTCTTCGCCGCGCTGCCCGGCGCGCGCGCCCACGGCGCCTCCTACGCGGGCACCGCGCTCGAACGCGGAGCGGTCGCCGTGCTGACCGACGAGGCCGGTCGCGACCTCGTCGCCGAGGCCACCTCCGATTCGGTCGCGGTCCTCGTCCATCCCGAACCGCGTGTCGCGCTGGGGGTGGCGTCGGCCACCGTCTACGGACACCCCTCCCGGAGCATGCAGGTCATCGGCATCACGGGCACGTCCGGTAAGACCACGACGTCCTATCTCGTCGAGGCAGGCCTCGTCGCGGCCGGACGCGTCGTCGGTCTCGTCGGGACCGTGGAGACCCGGATCGAAGGCATTCGCGTGCCGAGCACCCTCACGACACCCGAGGCGCCGCAGCTGCACGCCCTGTTCGCCGTCATGCGCGAACGCGGTGTCGACACGGTCGTGATGGAGGTTTCCAGCCATGCCCTCGCACTCGGTCGCGTGGACGCCACCGAGTTCGCCGTCGGCGGGTTCACCAACCTGTCCCAGGACCATCTCGACTTCCACAAGGACCTCGACGACTACTTCGGCGCGAAGGCCCGGCTGTTCGCCGAGGACTCGCCGGTCCGGGCCCGCCGCGCGGTGGTGTGCACCGACGACGTGTGGGGACGTCGCATGGCCGAGGTCGCGCGCGCGGGCCGCGACGACGCGACCGCAGTCCGCACGGTCACCACAGGTGGCGACGGTGACGCTGCCGGCGCCGCGGCCGATTGGACGGTCACCGACGAGGTCCCCGAAGAGACGGGAGTGCAGCAGTTCACCCTGACCGGTCCGGACGGGATCGCCCGCCGCGCCACCGTCGGCCTGCCGGGCCGCTACAACGTCACCAACGCCGCTCTCGCTGTAGCGCTTTGCGCCGAGGTGGGCGCCGACATCGACGCCGCGATCCGCGGTATCGCCGATGTCGCGGTGCCCGGCCGGGTCGAACGGGTCGAGCGCGGTCAGGACTTCCTCGCCGTCGTCGACTACGCCCACAAGCCCGCGGCGCTCGAAGCGGTCATCGGAACCCTGCGCGCCGCGACCGAGGGACGCATCGCCGTCGTCGTCGGTGCGGGCGGCGACCGCGACCGGACGAAGCGGCCGATCATGGGCGAGGTCGCGGCGCGGGCCGCCGATCTGGTGGTCGTGACCGACGACAACCCACGAACCGAGAGCCCCGCCGCCATCCGCGCTGCCGTCCTCGACGGTGCACACTCCGTCCCGGCGGCCGAACGCGGCGAGATCCTCGAGATCGGCGATCGCGCCGCGGCGATCGACGCCGCGGTCGCGTGGGCCCGCCCGGGCGACGTCGTCCTCGTCGCCGGCAAGGGCCACGAGACGGGGCAGGAGATCGACGGAGTGAAGCACCCCTTCGACGACCGCGAGGTCCTCGGCGCAGCTCTCGACAAGTACCGGACCGCAGGACCCGACGATGACCATCCGCCTGCTGCGGGCGGTTCGCATCACGGAGGCAAGGCATGATCCCGATGACACTGGCTCGGATCGCGGAGGTCGTCGGGGGCACCCTGCACGACGTCGACGATCCGTCCGCCGAGGTGACCGGTTCCGTCGAGTTCGACTCGCGACGGATCGATCCCGGTGGCCTGTTCCTGGCGTTGCCCGGTGCGCGCTCGGACGGCCACGATCACGCCGCGGCCGCCGTCGCCGCCGGTGCGGTGGCGGTCCTGGCCGCACGGCCGGTGGGTGTGCCCGCGATCGTCGTGCCGCCGATTCCGCCGACCGAGACCAACGCCCTCGCGCTCGAACACGACAGCGACGGATCCGGCGCGGCCGTGCTCGCCGGCCTCGCGAAGCTCGCCCGCACCGTGGTGGACACGCTCACCGGCGTCGGCCTCACCGTCGTCGGTGTCACCGGTTCGGCGGGCAAGACGTCCACGAAGGACATGATCGCCGCCGTGCTCGCACCGCTCGGTGAGGTCGTCGCCCCGCCCGGCTCGTTCAACAACGAACTCGGCCACCCCTGGACCGCGCTGCGCGCCACCGAATCCACCCGGTTCCTCGTCCTCGAGAAGTCGGCGCGGGGCCCCGGGCACATCGCGACCCTGACCCGCATCGCCCCGCCGCGGATCGGTGTCGTGCTCAACGTCGGTACCGCACACCTCGGCGAGTTCGGCTCGCAGGAGGTCATCGCCGAGACGAAGGGCGAACTCGTCGAGGCGCTGCCCAGCGCCGCCGAGGGGGGAGTGGCGATCCTCAACGCCGACGACACCCTCGTGTCGAAGATGGCGACCCGCACCACCGGTCGTGTGGTGACCGTCGGGACCGGGTCCGGTGCCGCCTATCGCGCCGAGGACATCCACCTCGACGACCAGGCGCGTGCCTCCTTCACCGCCGTCGTCCCCGGCGCCGACGGACAGGAGCGGCGCGTGCCCGTGCGGCTCGCCGTGCACGGCGAACACCAGATCGGCAACGCTCTGTCGGCGATCGCCGTCGCCGTGGAGTGCGGTGCGACGGTCGAGCAGGCCGCCGAAGCGCTCGCGACGGCGGGTCCCGTCTCGGCGCACCGCATGGCGGTGCAGACCCGATCCGACGGGGTGACCGTCATCGACGACGCCTACAACGCCAATCCCGATTCCATGCGCGCAGCCGTGAAGGCCCTGGTCACCATGGCGCGGTCCGGTCCGGATCGCCGGCGCACCTTCGCGGTGCTGGGGGAGATGGCCGAGCTCGGGGACGACGCCGTCGTCGCCCACGACGCCATCGGGCGCCTCGCCGTGCGCCTCGACGTCACCCGCATCATCGCCGTCGGTGCCACGCGGCCGGTCCGGGGTCTGTTCCAGGGCGCCGTGATGGAAGGATCGTGGGGTGAGGAAGCGAGCCACGTACCCGATGCCGACGCCGCGATCGCGTTGTTGCGCGACGAACTGCAACCGGGCGACATCGTGCTCGTGAAGGCATCGCAGTCCGTGGGACTGTGGACCGTCGCCGAGGCCGTCCTCGCGGACGACCCCGGTGCCGGAGACAACGACGCTGCTGTGGGGACGGAGGACGCCCGGTGAGACAGATCCTGTTCGCGGCGGGCATCGCGCTCGCAGTCTCGATCCTGCTCACCCCCCTCCTGATCAAGATGTTCTCCCGGCAGGGCTTCGGGCAGGAGATCCGGGTCGAGGGCCCGCAGAGCCACCAGTCCAAGCGCGGCACCCCCACCATGGGCGGCGTCGCGATCCTCGCCGGTCTGTGGGCCGGTTACTGGGGGTCGCATCTCATCGGTACGGGATACGACGCGGAAGGTCCCACGGCCTCGGGTCTGCTCGTGCTCGGCCTGACGACGGCGCTCGGCGGCGTCGGCTTCCTCGACGACTTCATCAAGATTCGCAAGCACCGCAATCTCGGTCTGAACAAGACGGCCAAGCTGGTCGGCCAGCTGGTCGTCGCGGTGGGCTTCGGCATCCTCGCGCTGCAGTTCCGCAATGCGGACGGTCTCACCCCGGCCAGCACCGATCTGTCCTACGTGCGCGACATCGCCACGGTCTCGATGGGCTCGATCGTGTTCATCCTGTTCGTCTATCTGCTGGTCAGCGCATGGTCGAACGCGGTGAACCTCACCGACGGCCTCGACGGTCTCGCTGCGGGTTCGATGGCGCTGGTGCTCGGCGCCTACGTCATCATCACCTTCTGGCAGTACCGCAACGCGTGCGCCGTGGAGCCGACCGCCGGGTGCTACGACGTCCGTGATCCGCTCGATCTCGCGTTGCTGTGCGCCGCCGGCGCCGCCGCCTGCATCGGCTTCCTGTGGTGGAACGCCGCACCGGCCAAGATCTTCATGGGCGACACGGGCTCGCTCGCCCTCGGCGGCATGCTGGCCGGTCTGTCCATCACGACCCGCACCGAGCTGCTCATGGTGGTCATCGGCGCGCTGTTCGTCGCGGAGGCCGCCTCGGTGGTCATCCAGGTCGCGGTCTTCCGGTCCAGCCGCAGGCGGGTGTTCCGGATGGCACCCTTCCACCATCACTTCGAACTCGGCGGATGGGCCGAGACCACGGTGATCATCCGGTTCTGGTTGCTCGCCGCCATCGCCTCGGCGATCGGTCTGGCCCTCTTCTACAGCGAATACCTCGCGGCGATCGGGGACTGACCGTGAACGACGAACTCGAACGGCTCAGAGGACGGGCGGTGCTCGTCGCCGGGGCAGGGGTGTCCGGCCGCGCGACGATCGAACCCCTTACCGATCTCGGCGCCCACGTCACCGTCACCGACCGCAACGAGCGGGCACTGGCCGAGTGCGCGGCGCTCGGCGCCCGGACGGTCGACCTCGACAGTCTCGTCGACGACCCCGCTGCGCTGCGCGAGTTCGCCCTGGTGGTCACGAGTCCCGGATTCCCGCCCGACGCCCCGCTGCTCTCGCGCGCGGCCGGCGCGGCGATCCCCATCTGGGGCGACATCGAACTGTCCTGGCGCATCGACCGCGCCGAGGTCTACGGACCGGCCCGTCGGTGGCTGGCCGTCACCGGGACGAACGGCAAGACCACTACGACCATGATGCTGCACGCGATCCTCGAGGCCTCCGGCCTCGGCAGCGTCGCGTGCGGCAACATCGGTCTTCCCGTGCTCGACGCCCTGCGCCGCGACGAACCGCGGGCCGACGTACTCGCCGTCGAGTTGTCGTCCTTCCAGCTGCACTGGGCGCCCTCGGTTCGGCCCGAGGCCGGCGTCGTGCTCAACATCGCCGAGGACCATCTCGACTGGCACGGCGGCATCGAGAACTACATCGAGGCCAAACTCGGTGCGCTCACCGGCGCCGTCGGGGTCATCGGTCTCGACGACCCGATCGCCGGTGGTCTCGGCGACCGGTCCCGTGCCGTGGTCACCGTGGGCTTCACCCTGGGCTATCCCCAGGAAGGCGAACTCGGGATCAGCGGCGAACTGCTCGTCGACCGGGCATTCGCCGATTCCGCCGTGCTCGCCCGGGTGGACGACGTGACGCCGCCCGGCCCCGCCGGACTGTCCGACGCACTCGCGGCCGCAGCCCTCGCCCGGGCCATCGACGTGCCCGCCTCGGCGGTGCACGACGGCCTGCGACGGCACCGCGTCGGTCCGCACCGCGCCGCGCCGGTCGGGCAGGTCGACGGCGTCGAGTACATCGACGATTCGAAGGCGACCAATCCGCACGCGGCCCGTAGTTCGCTGCTCGCCCGCGACCGCGTGGTGTGGATCGCCGGTGGTCTGCTCAAGGGCGCCCGCGTGGACGACCTGGTCGCCGAGGTTGCGCCGCGACTGTCCGGAGCCGTGCTGCTCGGCCGCGACGCCGGCGACATCGCCGACGCGCTGGCGCGACACGCCCCGCAGGTCCCGGTCGTCGTCGTGGACACGGGCGACGATGAAGCGATGACCGATGCGACGAGCGAGACCGACACGTCTTCGGTGAGGAGGGCCGTGGCACGGGGCGCCGACGGTCCTGCCGCGATGCGCGTGGTGGTCCGGGAAGCGGCCGCACTCGCCTCGCCGGGGGAGACGGTGCTGCTCGCCCCGGCCGCGGCATCGCTCGACATGTTCGCCGATTACGCGGAGCGCGGCCGGAGTTTCGCGTCCGCGGTCGAGGAACTCCGCGGGGGCGGGACGCAACCGTGACCCCTCGGGCAGGAGCGACCCGAGCAGGGGCGAACACCGACGAGCCGGTGGTCGGAGTACGCGGCCGGTTCGGGGCCTGGATGGCGCGACCGCTCGCGTCCTTCCATCTCGTGGTGACGATCGCCGTCCTGCTCACCGTGCTCGGCCTCGTCATGGTGCTGTCGTCGTCGAGCGTCGGCGCGGTGGCCGCGGCGGGATCGGCCTACGGATTGTTCACCTCCCAGGCGATCTTCGCCGTCCTGGGCATGGTGATCTTCTACATCGCGCTGCAGATCCCGGTCCGGGTGATGCGACGCTTCGCCTTCCCGGCGTTCGCGTTCTCGGTCGTGCTGCTCGTGCTCGTGCTCATACCGGGCATCGGTACGGTCTCGCAGGGCACCCGGGGGTGGTTCGTCATCGCCGGTATTTCGTTGCAGCCGGCGGAGATCGCCAAGATCACCCTTGCCGTGTGGGGTGCGCACCTGCTCGCCTCCCGGCGTGGGGAGAACTCGACGCTGCGCGAGATGCTCGTCCCGCTCGTCCCGGCCGCCCTGCTCGTGACCGGCCTGATCGTGCTCCAGCCCGACCTCGGCACCACCGTCTCGATCGTGATCATCGTGATCGCCCTGTTGTGGTTCGCGGGACTGCCGCTCAAGGTGTTCCTCGGGATCGTCGGCACGGCCGCCACACTCGCGGTGATCCTGGCCTTGACGGCCGGCTATCGCTCGCAGCGTGTGCGGGCCTTCTTCAACCCCGGCGACGACCCGCAGGGTGCCGGTTACCAGGCGCGACAGGCGAAGTTCTCCCTCGCGGACGGCGGCCTGTGGGGTCGCGGGCTCGGTCAGAGCCGCGCGAAGTGGAGTTATCTGCCCAACGCCCACAACGACTTCATCTTCGCGATCATCGGTGAGGAACTGGGCTTCCTCGGTGGAGTGGCCGTCATCGGCCTGTTCGGTCTGTTCGCCTACGTCGGACTGCGGATC
Source organism: Rhodococcus sp. IEGM1339 (assembly GCF_050321925.1). Lineage (NCBI taxonomy): Bacteria > Bacillati > Actinomycetota > Actinomycetes > Mycobacteriales > Nocardiaceae > Rhodococcus > Rhodococcus sp. IEGM1339. The sequence goes on along the minus strand of NZ_JBNQFT010000010.1, from coordinate 42,462 downwards.
GCGATGCGCTCGGCCGACCCCTTCCTGCGCCTGTTCACTGCGACGGCGACGACGTGGATCATCGGCCAGGCCTTCATCAACATCGGCTACGTCGTGGGACTGCTGCCCGTGACCGGCCTGCAGTTGCCGCTCGTGTCGGCCGGTGGTACCTCGACGGCCACCACCCTGCTGATGTTCGGCCTGATCGCCAACGCAGCCAGACACGAACCCGAGGCCATCGCCGCGCTGCACGCGGGTCAGGACGGCCGGTTCGCGCGGCTGCTGCGCCTGCGCAAGCCGGAGGCCTACCGGGCCGGTCGCTCCTCGGCGGCGCGTACGGTCGCAGCACGACAGCCGCGAGCGCGGGCCGCGGCGCCCGAGCGCAGTGCCCGCCCCGCGTCGAAAGGTGGGGGATCGCGCAAGCGGCAGTCCCCCGCACCGAACGAGCGGCAACGGGGAGCCGCGACGGACCGCCGGACATCGGCAGGCCGGACGGAACCCCGGGAGGGGACCGGCCGGGCCCGGCGTGCACAACCTGCACGCGAACCGGCTCGCGGCCGGCAGCAGACGAACCGCACGACACGCGGATCGAGCGGACGAAGCGGAGAGAGAGGGAACCGTAGGTGAGTGGGGAGAGGCCGGCACTGTCGGTGGTGGTGGCCGGAGGCGGCACGGCCGGTCATATCGAACCGGCACTCGCGGTGGCCGACGCCGTTCGCGCACTCGTGCCTGACGCGCGGATCACCGCGATCGGCACCGAACGGGGACTCGAGACGACGCTGGTGCCGCGCCGCGGATATCCCCTCGAACTCATCCCACCGGTGCCGCTGCCCCGCAAGCCGACGGTGGACCTGCTGAGACTTCCCGGCCGGGTGGTCTCGTCGGTGCGCCGTACCAGGCAGATCCTCGACGAGGTCGGCGCCGACGTCGTCGTCGGTTTCGGCGGGTACGTCGCGTTGCCCGCCTATCTCGCGGCCGGAGCCGGTCCGCTGCGCCGACGCCGGCGCATCCCGGTCGTCGTCCACGAGGCCAATGCCAGTGCGGGCATCGCCAATCGCATCGGTGCCCTGCGGGCCGAGCGCGTGCTCGCCGCCGTCCCGCGCTCGGGAATCGTCCGGCGCGGTGACGCGCAGATCGTGGGGATCCCGGTCCGCTCGTCGATCACCGGTCTCGACCGCGCCGGGCTGCGCGCGGAGGCACGCCGGCACTTCGGTCTGCCCGACGACGTACCCGTGCTGCTCGTCTTCGGTGGGTCGCAGGGTGCACGCTCGCTGAACGAGGCCGTGTCCGGCGCGTCCTCGGCACTCGCGGAGGCCGGCATCGCGGTGCTGCACGCGCACGGACCGAAGAACACCGTGGACATCCCCGCCCATGTCGGTCACGCCCGCGCCCCGTACGTCACCGTGCCCTATCTCGAACGGATGGACCTCGCGTACTCCGCCGCCGATGCGGTGGTCTGCCGGTCCGGGGCCATGACGGTCGCGGAGGTCTCGGCGGTGGGTCTGCCCGCCGTGTACGTGCCGCTCCCGCACGGGAATGGTGAACAGGAACTCAACGCCCGCCCCGTCGTCGAGGCCGGCGGTGGCAGGATCGTCGCCGACGGCGACCTGACTTCGGACTATGTCGCCACGGAAGTGGTGTCGCTGCTCGGCGACGAGCGGAGACTCGTGGAGATGGGGCGCAGCGCCGCGGCCGCTGGTCACCGCAGCGCCGCAGACGAGATGGCGCGCATAGTGCTCGAGGTTGCCGGAGTGGAACCGAACAGGAGTGAACGATGAGTGCGCAGTTACCCGCCGAACTCGAGCGGGTGCACATGGTCGGTATCGGCGGTGCCGGGATGTCGGGCATCGCCCGGATCCTGCTCGCCCGTGGGGGACAGGTATCGGGTTCCGACGCGAAGGAGAGCCGCGGTGTGCTCGCGCTGCGGGCCCGCGGCGCGCAGGTCCGCATCGGCCACGCCGCCGAGGCTCTCGACCTGCTGGAGGGTGGTCCTACCGCCCTGGTCACAACGTTCGCGGCTATCCCGAAGGACAATCCCGAACTGGTCGCCGCCCGCGAGCGGGGCATCCCGATCCTGTTGCGACCCGCGGTCCTCGCCTCGCTGATGCGAGGGAACCGCACCTTCCTGGTCTCCGGCACCCACGGCAAGACCTCCACGACGTCGATGCTCGTCGTCGCGCTGCAGCACTGCGGCCTCGATCCGTCCTTCGCGGTGGGCGGTGAACTCAACGAATCCGGGACCAACGCCCACCACGGCAGCGGGGACGTCTTCGTCGCCGAAGCCGACGAGAGCGACGGCTCGCTGCTGCAGTACGACCCGAACACCGTGATCGTCACGAACATCGAGGCCGATCACCTCGACTACTTCGGCACTCCGGAGGCGTACACGGCGGTCTTCGACGAGTTCGTCGCCCGCATCGCCCCCGGCGGCCTGCTCGTCGTCTGCCTCGACGACCCCGGCTCGGCGGCCCTCGCCGAGCGCGTCGTCGCCCTCGGCCGCGACGACCTGCGGGTGCAGGGTTACGGCACCGCCGACGTCATGGGCACCGCGGGCGACCACCGCGGCGTTCCCGTCGGGGTGCGGCTGCTCGGCTGGGAGGCCAAGGATGTCGGCGGCGTCGCCGAGTTCCACCTCGCGGGTGAGGATTCGCCGCGCACCGTGCGACTGTCCGTCCCCGGCCGGCACATGGCGCTCAATGCTCTCGCCGCGCTGCTCGCCGCGCTCGAAGCCGGAGCGCAGGTCGACGAGGCGCTGGAGGGCCTCGCCGGTTTCGGTGGTGTGCACCGGCGGTTCCAGTACACCGGCCGCGAACACGGCGTGCGGGTGTTCGACGACTACGCCCACCATCCCACCGAGGTCCGCGCGGTCCTCGCGGCCGCGGCCGAACTCGTGGCGGGAGAGCCGCTGCGCTACACCGAGACCGGCACCGAACGGCCCCGCGTGATCGTCGTCTTCCAGCCGCATCTCTACTCGCGCACCGAGGCGTTCGCCACCGAGTTCGGACAGGCTCTCGACCTCGCCGACGAGGTCGTGGTGCTCGACGTCTACGGCGCCCGGGAGGAACCGATCCCGGGTGTGAGCGGTGCGCTGGTCGCGCGGGCGGTGAGCAAGCCTGTGCACTACCAGCCGAATCTGTCCGCGGTGCCGCGGCAGGTCGCGCGTCTGACCCGGCCGGGTGATGTCGTGATCACGATGGGTGCCGGTGACGTCACGATGCTGGGCCGGCAGATCCTCGACGCGCTCCACAGCAAACCGGGTCGTTTCCGTCCGGCTGGGGCGGCTCCCGAGCCCGGCGGATTCCGCGCACCAGGCGGTTCCGGACCGGGGCCGATCGGCTCGTGACGCCCGCCGCCGTCTCGTCACGCCGCCGTCGCGGACGACCGTCACGCGAACCGCGTGAGCCCGACGAAGCCCGCGAACGCAGCACCGCCCGCCGCCCGTCCGGGCGGTCGGTGCGCCTGCGGACGGTACTGCTCGGGGCGGCTGTCGTCGCGGTGCTCCTCGGCGCCATCGCGGTGGCCTGGCTGTCGCCGTTGTTGTCCGTGCGGGTGATCGAGGTGGACGGGATCGAGGTCGTCACCTACGACGAGGTGGTCGACGCGCTCGCGGTCGCCGAGGGCACGCCGCTGCTCCGGGTCGACACGGCCGCGGCGGCCCAGCGGGTCGCGACGATTCCGCGTGCGGCGTCGGCCCGGGTCCAGCGGGTCTATCCCTCCACCGTCCGGGTGACGGTGACCGAGCGCGAGGCGATGGTCTTCTTCGACGCCCCCGACGGCACCCACTCTGTCGACATCGAGGGAGTGGACTTCGCGGTCGAGCCGCCTCCGATGTTCACTCCCCGTCTCGTCACCCCGACGCCGGGCACCGGCGATCCCGCGACCCGCGCCGCCGTGGAGGTGCTCGACAAGTTGCCGCCCGACCTGCGCGTGCAGGTGGAGACGGTCGAAGCGCCCTCCCCGTCCGACATCTCGATCGTCCTCACCGACGGGCGTGTCGTGGTGTGGGGTGGAACCGATCGTTCCGAGCGGAAGGCGGCGGTCGTCGGCCCGCTGCTGACACAGCCGGGGGAGCGATTCGACGTGGCGAGTCCCGACCTGCCGACGGTGAGGTGAGGGATCGACGAAATTCGTCCGGCGTGTCCGGCGCGTCTACTGGCTAATCCCGGTACCCGTGCCATAGCGTTTCGGACAGTCGCGTTACTTGACATAACCTTCAAGCTGTGGTTGAGGGTTTGTCGGGGCAGCGCGCTGCGGAGCCGTCCGCCCGACCGGCGGACGTGACCGACATCGAGCCAGACCCAGACCCAGCACCACCCGGACACCATGCACCACCCGGAACTTCAGGAAGGCGAGAGCACATGACGCCCCCGCACAACTACCTCGCCGTAATCAAGGTCGTCGGTATCGGCGGTGGCGGCGTGAACGCGGTCAACCGCATGATCGAGCAGGGACTCAAGGGAGTCGAGTTCATTGCCGTCAACACCGACGCGCAAGCCCTGCTCATGTCGGATGCCGACGTCAAGCTCGACGTCGGCCGCGAACTGACCCGCGGACTCGGCGCCGGCGCAGACCCGGAGGTCGGCCGCAAGGCCGCCGAGGATCACAAGGACGAGATCGAAGAAGTACTCAAGGGCGCCGACATGGTCTTCGTGACCGCAGGCGAGGGTGGTGGAACCGGTACCGGCGGCGCTCCCGTCGTCGCGAGCATCGCCCGCAAGCTCGGCGCGCTCACCGTCGGTGTCGTCACGCGTCCGTTCTCGTTCGAGGGCAAGCGCCGCGGCAGTCAGGCCGACACCGGCATCCAGACGCTGCGCGAGTCCTGCGACACGCTCATCGTCATCCCCAACGACCGGCTCCTCCAGCTCGGCGACGCCGCCGTCAGTCTCATGGACGCCTTCCGCTCCGCCGACGAGGTGCTCCTCAACGGTGTCCAGGGCATCACCGACCTCATCACCACCCCGGGTCTGATCAACGTCGACTTCGCCGACGTCAAGGGCGTCATGTCGGGTGCCGGCTCCGCGTTGATGGGCATCGGCTCGTCGCGCGGTGAGGGTCGTGCGATCAAGGCCGCGGAGGCCGCGATCAACTCGCCGCTGCTCGAGGCGTCGATGGAAGGCGCGCGCGGCGTGCTGCTGTCGATCGCCGGCGGATCCGATCTCGGCCTGTTCGAGATCAACGAGGCTGCCTCGCTCGTGCAGGAGGCCGCGCACATCGACGCCAACATCATCTTCGGCACGGTCATCGACGACTCGCTCGGCGACGAGGTCCGCGTGACCGTCATCGCCGCCGGCTTCGAGGGCGGAACGCCTGCCCGCCGTCCCGTCGAGGTCGGCCAGCAGCAGCAGGGGCAGGCGCAACAGCAGCCCCCGCAGCAGCAGCCGGCCGGTCGGCCCGGTGCGATCGGCGTCGCGCGCGCCGGCGAACTCGGCCGTCCCGAGCGCGAGACCGTCGAAACCACCCCCGTGCGCGAGCAGCCCCCCGTCGGCAACCAGCCGCCGGCCGGAGGCGGCAACGCACCCCGCAGCGTGGACATCGACGACGACGGTGACGACGACGTCGACGTGCCGATCTTCATGCGCCGTTGACGGCTCCGCACCGCCTGCTGCGCGCCCGCCGGGTCGTGACCACACGAGCCGGCGGGGTGTCCGCAGCTCCGTACGACAGTTTCAACCTCGCCGACCACGTCGGTGACGACCCGGCCGCAGTCGCTGCCAACCGGCGGCGGCTCGCGTCCGTCATCGGGCTGCCGCCCGAGCGGTTCGTCTGGATGGAACAGATCCACAGCCGCAACGTCACCGTGGTCGACGCGCCGGTGTCCGAACCCGTTCCCGCCACCGATGCGCTCGTCACCCGCGAGACCGGGCTCGCGCTCGTGACCCTCAGCGCCGACTGCGTGTCGATCCTGCTGTCCGACGAGGTGGCCGGGGTGATCGCCGCGGTGCACGCCGGCCGGGTGGGGGCGCGCATCGGGATCCTCCCGCGCGTGCTCGACGTCATGGTCGATCTCGGCGCCCGCCCCGATCGCATCGGTGCGCTGCTCGGACCGGCCGCGAGTGGCCGGCAGTACGAGGTGCCCGCGGCGATGAGGGCCGATGTCGAGGCACACCTGCCCGGCAGCGCGACCCGCACGAACCGCGGTACTCCCGGACTCGACCTGCGTGCCGGACTGCGCCGCCAGCTCGCCGATCACGGCGTGACCGCCGTGGTGGAGGATCCGCGCTGCACGATCGAGGACACCTCGCTGTTCAGCCACCGGCGCTCGGCACCCACGGGGCGGTTCGCCTCGGTCGTCTGGCTCGAGGAGGCCGGCGAGGAGGGAACGGCGTGAGCGCCCCCACCTCCGAGGAGCGGCGCGACGAACTCGCCGGACGTCTCGCCGCCGTACGCGAGCGGCTCGACGCCGCGGCGCGCGCCGCCGGACGCGATCCGTCGGACGTCGCGTTGCTGACGGTCACCAAGTTCTTTCCCGCCTCCGACGCCGTGCTCCTCCACGAGCTGGGATGCGAACGCTTCGGCGAGTCCCGCGAGCAGGAGGCAAGCGCGAAGATCGCCGAGTTCCGGGAGAGCGTCGACGCGCCGGTCGAGTGGCACATGATCGGGCGGGTGCAGCGCAACAAGGCCCGTGCCGTCGCCCGTTGGGCGCACACGGTGCACTCGGTCGACAGTCTCCGTCTCGTGCAGGCCTTCGAGAAGGGGGCGCGGGCCGCCCTCGACACCGGCGAACGCACCGTACCGCTGCGGGCACTGCTGCAGGTCAGCCTCGACGGCGACCGGGAGCGCGGCGGCGTGGTCGCCGAGGATCTTCCCGCCCTCGCCGAGGCGGTCGCCGCGTCCGAGGTCCTCGAACTCGGAGGCCTGATGGGAGTGCCGCCGCTCGGGTGGGAGCCCGAACGGGCATTCGAGCAGCTTCACGCCATGCATGCACGGTTGCTGCAGGACCACCCGGCGGCGGTGGAGCTGTCCGCGGGCATGTCGGGTGACCTCGAGCACGCGGTTCGATGGGGTTCGACGTGCGTGCGTGTCGGAACGGCGGTCTTGGGGTATCGACCGTTAGCCTGAATGACATCCGCCGCGCGAGGGAAAGGCGATCGATGAGCACACTCCACAAGTTCAAGGCGTACTTCGGGATGGTGCCGCTCGAGGATTACGAGGACGAGTACCTCGACGATCCGGCGAGTGGCCGCCGCGACCGTGATCGCGACTACGGCGAGGCCACCTATGGCGGCTACGCGCCGTCGCATCGCGACGAGTACGCCCCGTCGCACCGCGAGGAACCGGTTCGTGAGTTCGAGCACGACGAGTTCGACCGGTACGAGCCGGCACCGCGTCCGCGGGTCGAACCCATCACCGCTCGCAGCCCCCGTCCGGCGCCCACCCCGGCCCGCGCGGTTCCCAGCCGTGCACCACTGACGGCGGAGAGCCGGCTCGAGCGCGCCGAGCCCCGGCGTGGTGCGCTCTTCGACGAGGGAGGTCCGTTGTCCAAGATCACCACGTTGCGTCCCCGCGACTACAGCGAGGCGCGCACGATCGGTGAGCGTTTCCGCGACGGAACGCCGGTCATCATGGACCTCGTCGAGATGAGCAACGCCGACGCCAAGCGACTCGTCGACTTCGCGGCCGGGCTCGCCTTCGCGCTGCGCGGTTCGTTCGACAAGGTGGCCACGAAGGTCTTCCTGCTCTCGCCCGCCGACATCGACGTCTCCGCCGAGGAACGGCGGCGTATCGCCGAGACCGGCTTCTACAACCAGCAGTAGTCGACGCGCGCTGCGCGGGCGTGCACCCGGCACGTCCGTCGCGGCATGCCCGTCGCCGTCCCTCGAGCGTTCCGACACGCCCGGCCATGATGCAGATCACTGCAGGCCGGGCGTTTCGGTTTTGATCGACCCGTCATCGTCGGGCATTGTGGGCAGGTGGCCGTTTTCGAGGTGCTGTGGTTCCTGCTGTTCATCTTCTGGCTTCTGCTGATCGGACGGATCATCGTCGAGTTCATCAGAACCTTCGCGCGGGAGTGGAAGCCGTCCGGCTTCGTGGTCGTCGTTCTCGAGGCGATCTTCACGGTCACGGATCCGCCGGTGAAGCTGCTGCGGAGACTGATTCCGCCGCTCAATCTCGGTGGTGTACGGCTCGATCTGTCCATCATGGTCTTGCTGTTCATCGTGTATTTCCTCATGGCATTCCTGCCCAGGGGCGGCGCAGCATGATGCCTGCGTCGGACGTCGGGTCGAGCCGTCCCGGAGCTGCCGTGTGCCACAATGGAGTGCCATATACAGTGGGTTTTGATACGCGTAACGCACTGTCGATTACTCAGAACGCCTGCTTGACCGCTTACTCGACGCGTGAAGGGATCCTTCCATGCCGCTGACACCAGCTGATGTGCACAATGTCGCGTTCAGCAAGCCTCCGATCGGGAAGCGTGGTTACAACGAGGACGAGGTCGACGCCTTCCTCGATCTCGTCGAGCAGGAGTTGACGAACCTCATCGAGGAGAACGCCGACCTGCGTCAGCGGGTCGCCGAACTCGACCAGGAGCTTGCCGAAGCCAAGAAGGCGCCGCGCAGCGCGTCGTCGTCCGCGCCGGCGGCCCCGTCCAAACCCGAACCCGCGCGTGTCGTCGAGACACCCAAGCCGGAACCCGCCCCGGCGCCGGCTCCGGCACCCGTCCCGGTCGCCGCTGCGCCGTCGAGCGGCGACGCGAGCATGCAGGCCGCCAAGGTCCTCGGGCTCGCGCAGGAGATGGCCGACCGCCTCACAGGCGACGCCAAGGCCGAGGCCGAGGAGCTCGTGCGCAACGCTCGGACCAACTCCGAGCAGCTCGTCTCCGACGCCCGCACCCGCAGCGAGGCGATGATCGCCGACGCGCGGCAGAAGTCCGACGCGATGCTCGCCGATGCCCGCACCCGTTCGGAGACCCAGCTGCGTCAGGCCAAGGAGAAGGCCGACGCGCTGCAGGCGGACGCGGAGAAGAAGCACACCGAGATCATGGCCACGATCAACCAGCAGCGTTCGGTGCTGGAGGAGCGCATCGAGCGGCTCAAGACGTTCGAGCGTGAATACCGGGTGCGCCTGAAGTCCTATCTGGAGTCGCAGCTCGAAGAGCTTGAGCAGCGCGGTTCCGCCGTTCCGGTGGACGGTGGACAGGAAGTGTTCAACCAGTCCAACTCGTCGTCGTCGTTCGGATCGTCGTCCTTCGCGAAGGGCAACAGCTGACCGACGGTCTCTCCGGCTGGTGCTGTACGGCCTGGTGCTGTACCTCGGTAGAGGAGGAGCGTCGTGCTCGTCGTCACGCTGGTACTCGCAGCTGTCGGATTCGGTCTTCTCGTGATCGCGTTGATGACCGGTTCGGTGCTCTGGGCATGGGGTTGTATCGCGGTGTGCGTCGTGGGAGCGGTGCTCCTGCTGGCGAGCACGCTCGGCGGACGGAGTTCGGCCGAAGGTGAGTGGGCCGATCCCCGTTCCGTCGGGCAGGCCGGAGCCTCGGGCGGACGACCCGGTCGGCGTGCATCGCGCCGGCGTCGCGGCGACCGGAATTCTTCGGATCGCTGACGCGTCCTACAATATGCATCACCGAGCGTGAAGCTCGATCCCGCGATCGCGGGCGGCGTCGATCCGGCCATCACCGGGGAGCCTCCGGAAGAACGGCGACCTTGCCGGTCGCCCAGTAGAACCGGACGGGTGGGCCCGTCACAGCCCGAACGAGTGGCCGTCCCCCGGGACGAGCAAGCGGGGTGGTACCGCGGTGGCCGTGCACGCGCACGGCGATCGTCCCCGTGCCGAGACGTATCCAGGCACGGAGGAGCCACGCTGTGACCGAGAACCACGCTGCACCGGATCCCACCGCAGCAACCGCCGGCAGTACTGCCGGATATCCGCGCGTCGACTACGACCTGCCGCGCGATTCGGGTGTCGATTTCCCGGCGCTCGAAGAATGTGTGCTCGCACAGTGGGCCTCCGACGGCACCTTCGAGGCCTCGCTGCGCAACCGCGACGGCGCCGACGAGTTCGTCTTCTACGACGGCCCGCCCTTCGCGAACGGACTCCCGCACTACGGGCACCTGCTCACCGGCTACGTCAAGGACGTCGTCCCGCGTTTCCAGACCATGCTCGGCAAGAAGGTCGACCGTCGCTTCGGCTGGGACTGCCACGGCCTGCCCGCCGAGCTCGAGGCGGAGAAGCAGCTCGGCATCAAGGACAAGTCCGAGATCGACTCGATGGGCGTGGCCGAGTTCAACGCCTACTGCAAGCAGTCGGTGCTGCGCTATACCAGTGAGTGGCGCGACTACGTCACCCGCCAGGCACGCTGGGTCGACTTCGACAACGACTACAAGACCCTCGACCTCGACTTCATGGAGTCGGTCATGTGGGCGTTCAAGTCGCTGTACGAGAAGGGCCTGATCTACCAGGGCTTCCGCGTGCTGCCCTACAGTTGGTACGAGCAGACGCCGCTGTCGAACCAGGAGACCCGTCTCGACGACGCCTACAAGATGCGTCAGGACCCGGCGGTCACCGTCGACATGGTGCTGCGCGCCCCCGGCTCCGAACTCGACGGCGCGTGCGCGCTCATCTGGACCACCACGCCGTGGACCCTGCCGTCCAACCTCGCGATCGCGGTGCACCCCGAGATCGAGTATGTCGCCGTGCGCGGGGCCGACGACAAGACCTACCTGCTCGCGCAGGATCGTCTCGGCCACTACGCCCGCGAACTCGGCGAGGAGCCCGAGGTGCTCGGCCGTTACCGCGGCACCGACCTCGTCGGTCTCGCCTACGAGCCGCCCTTCGACTTCTTCACCGGCCGCGAGAACGCCCACCGGGTGATCGCCGCCGACTACGTCACCACCGAGTCCGGCACCGGAATCGTCCACCTCGCACCGGCTTTCGGTGAAGAGGACATGGAGTACTGCCAGCGCAACGGCATCGAGCTCGTACAGCCGCTCGATCCGGGCGGCAAGTTCACCTCGATGGTGCCGCCGTACGAGGGTCTGCAGGTCTTCGACGCCAACCCGGCCATCATCAAGGACCTCAAGGCCGCCGGAAAGCTTGTGCGGCACGAGACCATCGAGCACTCCTACCCGCACTCGTGGCGGTCGGGTCAGCCGTTGATCTACATGGCGGTGCCGTCGTGGTTCGTCGCCGTCACCCGTTTCCGCGACCGCATGGTCGAGCTCAACCAGCAGATCACGTGGGTGCCCGAGCACATCCGCGACGGTCAGTTCGGCAAGTGGCTCGAAGGTGCCCGCGACTGGAACATCAGCCGTAACCGCTACTGGGGCAGCCCGATCCCGGTGTGGATCTCGGACGACCCGGAGTACCCGCGTGTCGACGTCTACGGTTCGCTCGACGAACTCGAACGCGACTTCGGCGTGCGGCCCACCGACCTGCACCGGCCGATGATCGACGAACTCACCCGGCCGAATCCCGACGACCCGACCGGGAAGTCGACCATGCGTCGCGTCCCCGAGGTCCTCGACTGCTGGTTCGAGTCCGGCTCGATGCCGTTCGCCCAGGTGCACTATCCCTTCGAGAACCGCGACTGGTTCGACACGCACTACCCGGGCGACTTCATCGTCGAGTACAACGGCCAGACCCGCGGCTGGTTCTACACGCTTCACGTCCTGGCCACCGCGTTGTTCGACCGTCCCGCCTTCAAATGCGTTGCCGCCCACGGCATCGTTCTCGGCGACGACGGCCTGAAGATGAGCAAGTCGAAGGGCAACTATCCCGACGTCAACGAGGTCTTCGCCCGCGACGGTTCCGACGCGATGCGCTGGTTCCTCATGTCCTCGCCGATCCTGCGCGGCGGCAACCTCGTCGTCACCGAACAGGGTATTCGCGAGGGCGTGCGGCAGGCGCTGCTGCCGCTGTGGAACGCGTGGAGCTTCCTCCAGCTGTACGCGTCGAAGCCGGGCACCTGGCGGACCGATTCGACGAACGTGCTCGACCGGTACATCCTCGCCAAGCTCGCGCAGACCCGCGACGTCATCACCGAGGCACTCGAGACCGTCGACATCGCCGGGGCGTGCGACGAGCTGCGCACCTTCTGCGACGCGCTGACCAACTGGTACGTGCGCCGCTCGCGGAACCGGTTCTGGGACGAGGACACCGACGCGATCGACACCCTCCACACGGTGCTCGAGGTTGTCACGCGCCTGGCCGCGCCGCTGCTGCCGATGGCGTCCGAGGTGATCTGGCGGGGTCTGACCGGTGGTCGGTCGGTGCACCTGGCGGACTGGCCGGCGGCCGGCGACCTGCCCTCGGACCCCGCGCTCGTCGCGGCGATGGACGAGGTGCGCGGGGTGTGCTCGACCGTGCTGTCGCTGCGCAAGGCCCAGAAGCTGCGCGTGCGGCTGCCGCTGCCCGAGGTGACGGTGGCGACGCCTGGTTCGTCGCATCTCGATCCGTTCGTCGATCTCATCAAGGACGAGGTCAACGTCAAGCGGGTCGTGACCACCGACGACGTCGAGGCCCACGGCCGGTTCGAGGTGGTCGTCAACGCGCGTGCCGCCGGTCCGCGTCTCGGCAAGGACGTGCAGACGGTCATCAAGGCCGTCAAGGCGGGAGACTGGACGCAGGCGGAGGACGGCACGGTCACCGCGGCCGGCATCGCCCTGCTGCCCGAGGAGTACACCAGCCGTCTGGTCGCGGCCGAGCCGGAATCCACCGCCGCGCTGCCGGGTGGCAACGGCCTGGTGGTCCTCGACACGGCCGTCACCGAGGAACTCGAGGCCGAGGGCTGGGCCAAGGACCGCATCCGCGAGTTCCAGGACGCGCGCCGCAACCTCGGCCTGGAGGTCTCCGACCGCATCTCGGTGCGGTTCGAGGTTCCCGCCGAACGCGCCGAATGGGCTGCCCGCCACCGGGATCTGATCGCCGGCGAGATCCTCGCCACGACCTTCGAACTCGGTGCCCCCGAGGGCGAGGCGATCGAACTCGGCGAGGGAACCCGCGCGTCCATCGTCAAGGCGTGACCGGGCCGGTGCTTCCGGGAGGATCGAGCGTCCTTCCGGAAGCACCGGTCTGCGGCCTCCCACCGGACGTGTGGGTGCGGCGCACTAGTCTCGACACGTGCCCGCTTCCGTGAGTCGGCGCTGGGTGTTGCACCTGGATCTCGACGCGTTCTTCGCGTCCGCCGAGCAGTTGACCCGGCCGACCCTGCGGGGCCGGCCGGTCCTCGTCGGTGGGCTCGGTGCCCGCGGGGTGGTGGCCGGCGCGAGCTACGAGGCTCGCGTCTACGGTGCGCGCTCGGCCATGCCGATGAGCCGGGCACGGCGCCTCGTCGGACCGGCGGCGGTCGTGCTGCCTCCGCGCGGAATCCTGTACCGCGAACTGAGCGGACTCGTCTTCGACACCCTGCGCGCCCGGATCCCCATTCTCGAGACCCTCTCGCTCGACGAGGCGTTCGCCGAACCTCTCGAACTGGCCGGCGCCGACGCCGACGAGGTCGAACGCTTCTGTGCGGAGCTACGCGAACACGTCAGGGAGAAAACGGGTCTCGTCGCCTCCATCGGAGCAGGATCGGGTAAGCAGATCGCGAAGATCGGGTCCGGTCTCGCGAAACCGGACGGGCTGCTCGTCGTCCGGCCCGAAGGCGAGCTTCCGTTGCTGCACAACCTGCCGGTGCGCAAGCTGTGGGGGATCGGTCCGGTGGCCGAGGACCGGTTGCGGCGACTCGGTATCGAGACCATCGGCGATCTCGCGGCGCTGCCCGTCGCCGAGGCCGCGTCGATCCTCGGCGGCACCATCGGACCGGGATTGCACCGGCTCGCCAACGGATTCGACGACCGGCCCGTCGCCGAACGCGCCGAGGCGAAACAGGTCAGCGCCGAGACCACCTTTCCCACGGACATCGTCGAGATGCCCGGACTGCGGCGGGCGATCGCCGCGTCCGCGACCGCCGCGCACACACGCCTGCGCAAGGACGGGCGTGCCGCCCGCACGGTGGTGCTCAAGCTGCGCAAGGCCGACATGTCGGTGCTCACCCGGTCGTCGACCCTGCCCTACGCCACCGAGGACGTGCAGGTGCTCACCGCCGCCGCCCAGCGCCTCGCGCTCGATCCCCTCGAGATCGGCCCCGTCCGGCTCGTCGGGGTGGGTTATGCGGGTCTGTCCGCGATCGCGCAGGACACCCTGTTCCCCGAGCTCGACCGGACGACGACCGAGGAGATCGGACCGGCCGAGGAGGGCGACGAGGAGCGCGTCGTGGCGAGCGGGCCGGCCACCCGGTGGACGCCGGGCGCCGACGTCTGCCATCCCGAATTCGGGCACGGATGGGTGCAGGGCGCGGGCCACGGCGTGGTCACCGTCCGCTTCGAGACACGCAGCACGGGTCCGGGACCAGCGCGGACGCTCGACGAGAACGATCCCGACCTCACCGTCGCCGACCCGCTCGCGAGCCTGAACTGAAACATGTTCCCGGCGCCCTCATGGTCTTCTTACTACCGCCGGGTACTCTTGCGGGCGATCCGCTGCCGGATGACCGAGCACGACGAACACATCGTGCACGACCGAACGAGAAGGACGAGAAGTTGAAGCTTCGCAAGATCACCGTCGCCACCGTGGCGCTCGCCGCCGCCCTCACGATGTCCGCCTGCAGCTCGGACGACGGCGGTAGCTCCTCCGAGACGACCGCGAAGACCAGCACGACCACGACCGCCGCGGCTCCGGCCGTCGACTACCCGCCGGTGCCCACCGTCGAGGAGCTCAACGCCGACCTCGCGCGCGCCTTCGACCTGAGCGTCCCGGCCGCCGAGAAGACCGACCTGGTTCAGGGTGCCGAGGAGGATCCGGAGCTGATCAACATGGTCGCCCAGGCGGCCAACGACGCCGGTGTGCAGGTCAACGTCGTCGACGTGACCGACAACGAGAACGGCACGATCACCGCCGGTGTCGAGATGGCGCTCGCGGGCAGCGACCAGCCGTCCTTCGGCACGGTCGACTTCGTCGCCGAGGACGACACCTGGAAGGTGTCGAAGGACTACGCGTGCTCCATCGTCATCAACATGGCGCAGCTGCAGTCCCCGGCCTGCGTGTGATGTAGTACTCGTCCCGAACGAACCGACGGCCGGCGCGGATCATCCGCGCCGGCCGTCGGTGTTCGTCCGTCTCCCGCACTACTGATCCGGGGTGTTCCAGCCCACCCGGTCGACCTGCGACTGCGACAGGCGCGTTCCGCCGTCCGGCTCGACGTAGGTCTGATCGCCGCGCACCGTCAGTTCCCCGCCGACGGGCAGGGGGAGCGACGCGTCGATCGTCATCGACCCCTCACCGGCCATCGTGTACTGCTCGATGTCGAGACGGCCCTGCCCGTTCGGCAGCACCCAGGTGGACTCGCGCGGTGTCTGTTCAACCTTCACGTCGACCGTGATGCGGTCGTCCTCCCGCTCGACGAGCGTCGCCGTCCCGACCTGGTCGAGGGTGATGCCCGCGCTCATCACCTGCTGGTGGATCTCCCACACCGCGCCCACCCCGACGGCTTCCTCCGGGAACGAGACGATGCGATAGACGGCCTGGTAGAAGGCCTGCTCGATCGCCGACCGTGCGATATTCGCCGCATCGGGAGTGGGCTCGAGGCGCAGCGCACTGATCGCGCCGGTGGGGCCGATCGTCAGTCCGGCTCCGGAACCCTCGGCATCGGACAGTGCCGATCCGAGCGTCTCGTCCGGCGACGTCGCCGATCCGACGGTGATGTCGACCACGGTGCTCGGGTCCTCGTCGGAGACCGCCCGCTCGACCGTCGCCGAGAGCGGAAGGGTCAGCTCGGGAGTGGAGAAGTCCTGCTGCGGGTCGTCGCCGACGCGCTGGAAGACCTCGGACCGGGTGGTGAGGACGACGCCCTGCTGCACCCCGGCCTCCGGTACGAGCCGCACCACCGATCGGGGTTCGGCACCGGGGTCGAGCACTGTCGTGGTCACCGCCGACACCGGCACCGTCACCTCCGTCGATGTCGCTGCCGTGACGGCGGGCGCGCCATCCGAAGGACCACCGCAACCGGCGACGAGAGCGGAGAGGGACAGCACAGCCGCGAGGGCACACGGCCCCGAGCGGGGGAATCTGGACAGCGCAGGCACGCCACCCAGGGTAGCCACGACGGGAGGGGGAACCGCCGCGGTCGTCCGGTAGGGGATGATGGAGCGGTGACGAACGAAGCTTCCCGACCCGACCGCGACGCGGAGACGCCGGTTCCCGGTCGTGCCGACGAGCCGTCCCCCTCCGTCGGCCGCCGCATGCTGCGGCCGCTGCTGCTCGTGGCGCTCGTCGTCTACGTCGCGGATCTGGTGACGAAGGTGCTCGCCGTCCACTACATCGACCCAGTCGATCCGATCTCGATCGTCGGCGACACGGTCACCCTGACACTCGTCCGCAATCCCGGTGCCGCGTTCTCCATGGCCACGGGCATGACCTGGTTGCTCACGCTGGTCGCGATCGCCGTCGTCGTCGGCGTCGTGAAGATCGGCCGGACCCTGAGATCGAGGTGGTGGGCGCTCGGCCTCGCCCTCGTCCTCGGGGGAGCGCTCGGCAATCTCACCGACCGTCTGTTCCGCTCGCCCGGACCGCTGCAGGGCCACGTCGTCGACTTCGTGTCGGTCGGATGGTGGCCGGTGTTCAACGTCGCCGACTCGGCCATCGTGTGCGGAGCGATCCTGCTCGTGGCCCTGACCGTCTTCGGCGTCGAACCCGACGGTGGTGCCTCGAAGGGCCGGGACGCAGCGCCGGGTGCGGACGAAACGAGAAAGGAATCACACCAGTGAGGGAAACCCGCGCGATGCCCGTACCCGACGGGCTCGACGGGATGCGTGTCGATGCAGGCCTCGCGCGCCTGCTCGGTCTGTCCCGGACCGTGGTCGCCATGCTCACCGAGGAGGGCGCCGTCGTGGTCGACGGCGCGGCGGTGGGCAAGTCCGACCGACTGTCCGCAGGCTCCTGGCTCGAGGTGGAACTGCCCGAGCCGCCCCGCCCCCTGACCATCGAGGCCCAGCCCGTCGAGGGCATGGAGATCCTCTACGCCGACGACGACATCGTCGCGGTCGACAAGCCCGTGGGTGTCGCCGCCCACGCGAGCGTCGGCTGGACCGGACCGACTGTGATCGGCGGCCTCGCCGCCGCCGGCTACCGGATCTCCACGTCCGGCGCCCACGAACGCCAGGGCATCGTGCACCGGCTCGACGTGGGCACCTCCGGCGTCATGGTGGTCGCGACGTCCGAACGCGCCTACACCGTCCTCAAGCGCGCCTTCAAGGAACGCACGGTCGACAAGCGGTACCACGCGCTCGTCCAGGGGCATCCCGACCCGAGCAGCGGCACCATCGACGCACCGATCGGCCGCCACCGCAGCAGCGACTGGAAGTTCACGGTCACCGCCGACGGCAAACCCAGCGTGACGCACTACGACACGATCGAGGCGTTCCAGGCCGCGAGCCTGCTCGACATCCATCTCGAGACCGGTCGGACCCATCAGATCCGGGTGCACTTCTCGGCACTGCGTCACCCCTGCTGCGGCGACCTCACCTACGGAGCCGACCCACGTCTCGCGGCGCGTCTCGGTCTCGAACGGCAGTGGCTGCACGCGTGCACCCTCGGGTTCTCGCACCCGACGCGCGGGCACTGGGTCGAGATCACCAGCAAGTACCCTCCGGATCTCGAACACGCGCTCGCCGTGTTGCGCAACGCCTGACCGATGGGACGTGTCCTGCCCTGGGCGTCGGTCGTCGTTCTCGTCGTCGCGGTGCTCGTCGCCGGGTGGACCTCACCGCCGCGGACGGCCCCCGTGGGGAGCGACACCCTCGGCCCCGACAACGGGGAAGCGGTCGCCGACTATCTGGCACGGGCCGCGGACAGCCTGAGCGAGGCGGCAACGGACGGAGACCTCGAGCACTGGGGACTGGTGTCCTTCACCGACGCCGTCGGCATCGACCGGGTAGTCGAACGCACCGACGAGGTGCGCGTGGCGCAGGTGCTGTTCCGCGTCCCGATCGACCGCGTCCAGACACCACTGGTGCCGGTCGCGGTGCCGGAGAACCCGGAGGCGGTGCGTCGTGCCCCCTCGGTCGCCGCGGGCCGGCTGAGCCTGGTGGAGTTCGGGACCGAACGCGCCGCGCGGGTCGGGGCGGTCTCCGCGCAGCGGCTCGCCGACGGCTGCGACTGCGTCGTCGCGGCGGTGCTCCGGGGTACTCCCTCACAGTTCCGGGCCGTCGCCGACGCCCCGGACGTGCGGGCCGTGGAGGTCCTGCCCGCAGACGCGATCGCGGGACGCTTCGCGGTGACCCCGCTGCTGCCCACCCACGTCGAGACGGTCGTGCCCGGCCCGGACGACGGGGAAGTGTGACGGTGCGGTGGATCCCGTCTCGGAACGACAGTGTCTCGGAAAGACAGTGTCTCGGAAAGACAGTGTCTCGGAAAGACAGTGTCTCGGAACGACAGCGCACCGGCGGAGCCGTAGGGTGAGCCGGTGAGCGACTCGGAGGATCGGAACGACTCGGGGCAGCGGAACATCGTGCGCACCGGGGTGCTGTGCGGTCTGGGTGCCTACGGTTTGTGGGGACTGTTCCCCGCCTACTTCGGTCTGCTCGAACCCGCCGGCGCCGTCGAGATCCTCGCGCACCGCGTGCTGTGGACCCTCGTGCTCATGCTGATCGTACTGGGCGTCATGGGACGCCTCCGCACCCTGCGCGGCCTGTCGGCCCGCACCTGGGGCCTGGTCGCCGCGGCGTCCACCGCGATCGCGGTCAACTGGGGCGTCTACATCTACGGCGTCGTCTCGGGCCGGGTCGTGGAGACCGCACTCGGCTACTTCATCAACCCGCTCGTCAGCGTGGTGTTCGGTGTCCTGTTCTTCCGGGAACGATTGCGGCCGGCGCAGATCGCGGCGCTGGTGCTCGCGGTGTGCGCGGTGGTGGTCATCACCGTCGACTACGGCAGACCGCCGATCATCGCCCTGACCCTGGCGCTGTCCTTCGCGTCCTACGGGGTGATCAAGAAGATCGTGCCGCTCGATCCGCGCACGTCCCTGACAGGGGAGGGGATCGTCGCGGCCCCGTTTGCGCTCGGGTACGTGATCTTCCTCGCGGTGACCGGCACCGGCACCTTCCTCGGGCACGGCGTGGATCACACGGCCCTGCTCGTATCGGCGGGGCTGGTGACCGCAGTGCCGCTGCTGCTCTTCGGCGCGGCCGCACAACGGGTCCCGCTCGCGACACTCGGCATGCTGCAGTACCTCACGCCGAGCCTGCAGATGATGTGGGGTGTGGTGGTGCTCGGGGAGGACATGCCCGCCTCGCGGTGGATCGGTTTCGTCCTGATCTGGATCGCCCTGGCGGTGTACAGCACGGACGCGCTCGTGCGGGCCCGTCGTCAGCGTGCCGTGGTCACTGCGGAGCCTCGCGCGGCTTAGACTCGTCTCTGCCCACAGACATCCCGGGAGAGGCACGCGTGGCTGACTCGTTCGTTCATCTGCACACCCACACCGAGTACTCGATGCTCGACGGTGCCGCGAAGGTCGGACCGTTGTTCAAGGAGGCCGAACGGCTGGGGATGCCGGCCGTGGGCATGACCGACCACGGAAACATGTACGGCGCCAGCGAGTTCTACAACGTCGCCAAGAAGTTCGGCATCAAGCCGATCATCGGCATCGAGGCGTACGTCGCGCCGGAGTCGCGCTTCTCCACCAAGCGTGTGCAGTGGGGTGATCCCGGCCAGAAGTCCGACGACGTCTCCGGCTCGGGTGCCTACACCCACATGACGATGGTCGCCGAGAACTCGACGGGCCTGCGGAACCTGTTCAAGCTGTCCTCCCTCGCATCGATCGAGGGTCAGCTCGGCAAGTGGGCCCGTATGGACGAAGAGCTCATCGCCCACCATCACGAGGGCATCATCGCCACGACCGGCTGCCCGTCGGGCGAGATCCAGACGCGCCTGCGCCTCGGCCACGAGCGCGAAGCGCTCGAAGCCGCCGCGAAGTGGCAGGAGATCTGGGGCAAGGACAACTTCTTCCTCGAGCTGATGGACCACGGCCTGTCCATCGAGCGTCGTGTGCGCGAGGGTCTGATCGAGATCGGCCGCAAGCTCGACATCCCGCCGCTGGTGACCAACGACTGCCACTACGTCACCAAGGATGCGGCCGCGAACCACGAGGCGCTGCTGTGCATCCAGACCGGTAAGACCCTCTCCGATCCCACCCGGTTCAAGTTCGACGGCGACGGCTATTACCTCAAGTCGGCGCAGGAGATGCGCGAGCAGTGGGACCGCGAAGTGCCGGGTGCGTGCGACAGCACGCTGCTCATCGCCGAGCGCGTGCAGTCCTACGAGGACGTGTGGACCCACCGCGACCGGATGCCGATCTTCCCGGTGCCGGAAGGGGAGACGCAGGCGAGCTGGTTGCACAAGGAGGTCATGCGCGGCCTCGACCGTCGCTTCCCCGCCGGCCCGCCCCGCGAGTACGTCGAGCGCGCCGAGTACGAGATCAGCGTCATCAATCAGATGGGCTTCCCCGCCTACTTCCTCGTCGTCGGCGACCTCATCAACCACGCCCGCGAGGTCGGCATCCGCGTCGGCCCCGGCCGTGGTTCGGCCGCCGGTTCGCTCGTCGCCTACGCGATGGGCATCACCAACATCGACCCGATCCCGCACGGTCTGCTGTTCGAGCGGTTTCTCAACCCCGAGCGCGTGTCGATGCCCGATATCGATATCGACTTCGACGATCGTCGCCGCGGTGAGATGGTGCGCTACGCCACCGAGCGGTGGGGCAACGACAAGGTCGCCCAGGTCATCACGTTCGGCACCATCAAGACGAAGGCGGCGATCAAGGACTCCGCGCGAGTGCAGTTCGGCCAGCCCGGATTCGCGATCGCCGACCAGATCACCAAGGCACTTCCGCCGCCGATCATGGCGAAGGACATCCCGGTCTCGGGTATCACCGATCCGAGTCACGAGCGGTACAAGGAAGCTGCCGAGGTTCGTCAGCTGATCGAGTCCAACCCGGACATCAAGAAGATCTACGACACTGCGCTCGGGCTCGAGGGCCTGATCCGCAACGCCGGCGTCCACGCCTGCGCGGTGATCATGTCGTCCGAGCCGCTCATGGACGCGATCCCGCTGTGGAAGCGCGCGCAGGACGGCGCGATCATCACGGGCTGGGATTATCCGTCCTGCGAGGCCATCGGCCTGCTGAAGATGGACTTCCTCGGTCTGCGCAACCTCACCGTCATCGGCGACGCGATCGAGAACATCAAGGTCAACCGCGGGATCGATCTCGACCTCGACACCCTCCCGCTGGAGGATCCGGCGACCTACGAACTGCTCGCGCGTGGCGACACGCTCGGCGTGTTCCAGCTCGACGGCAGCGCCATGCGCGACCTGCTGCGCCGCATGCAGCCCACCGGCTTCGAGGACATCGTCGCGGTGCTCGCGCTGTACCGCCCCGGCCCGATGGGCATGAACGCGCACAACGACTACGCCGACCGCAAGAACGGGCGGCAAGAGGTCAAGCCGATCCACCCCGAGCTCGAGGAACCGCTGAAGGAGATCCTCGCCGACACCTACGGCCTGATCGTCTACCAGGAGCAGATCATGCAGATCGCTCAGAAGGTGGCCGGTTACTCGCTCGGACAGGCAGACCTGCTGCGTCGCGCGATGGGTAAGAAAAAGAAGGAGATCCTCGACGAGGCCTACGACGGCTTCGCGCAGGGCATGAAGGACAACGGCTTCTCGCAGGCGGCGATCACCGCGCTGTGGGACACCGTTCTGCCCTTCGCCGGTTACGCGTTCAACAAGTCGCACGCCGCCGGCTACGGCCTGGTCTCGTTCTGGACCGCCTACCTCAAGGCGAACTACCCGGCCGAGTACATGGCCGGTCTGCTCACCTCCGTCGGCGACGACAAGGACAAGGCCGCGGTCTATCTGTCCGACTGCCGCAAGATGGGCATCACGGTGCTGCCGCCGGACGTCAACGAGTCGCACACCAACTTCATGTCGGTGGGTGAGGACATCCGGTTCGGCCTCGGCGCCGTCCGCAACGTCGGCACGAACGTGGTCGCCTCGATCATCAAGGGGCGGGAGGAGAAGGGCCGCTACACCGACTTCTCCGACTATCTCAACAAGATCGACACCGTCGCGTGTTCGAAGAAGGTCACCGAATCCCTCATCAAGGCAGGTGCATTCGACTCGCTCGGACACCCGCGCAAGGGATTGATGCTCGTCCACGCCGACGCGATCGACGCGGTGATGAGCACGAAGAAGGCCGAGGCCATCGGCCAGTTCGACCTGTTCGGCGGCGACGACGCCGACGAGTCCGTCGCCGCGGTGTTCAACGTCCGCATCCCCGAGGAGGAATGGGACACCAAGCACCGCCTCGCCCTCGAACGGGAGATGCTCGGCCTGTACGTCTCCGGGCACCCGCTCAACGGCGTCGAGCACGTCCTCGCGTCCCAGGCCGACACCCAGATCCCCGCGATCCTCGAAGGCGCGCTCAAGGACGGCAGCCAGGTCACCGTCGGCGGCATCCTCGCCTCGGTGAACCGGCGCATCAACAAGAACGGTCTCGCCTGGGCGTCCGCGCAGCTCGAGGACCTCACCGGTGGCATCGAGGTGCTGTTCTTCCCGCAGTCCTACGCCGTCTACGGCATGGACGTCGTGGAGGACTCGGTGGTGCTGGTCAAGGCCCGGGTGTCGATCCGTGACGACCGGATCTCCCTGATCGCCAACGATCTCGCCGTCCCCGACCTGTCGCAGATCGGGGTCGCGAAGCCGGTCTCGGTGTCGATGCCCACCCGGTTGTGCACCCCCGACAAGGTCGGTGCCCTCAAGAATGTGCTCACGCGCCATCCCGGTTCGTCCGACGTGCACGTGCGGCTCATCACCGGCAGCAAGGTCACCGTCCTCAAGCTCGACGACAGCCTGCGGGTCGAAGCGTCGTCGGCGCTCATGGGCGACCTCAAGGCCCTGCTCGGGCCGGGCTGCCTGGCCACCTAGCGGTCCGCCGCGCGGCGCGAGCCCTTCGGTGAGCGCCGCGCGGGACGCCGGGGTCGGCCGGTGCGTCTAGGAACGGAGTGCGTGCTGCTGGATCCTGCGGACCCACCACACGACGACGGTGACCGCAGCGGCACCGATGACGGCGCTCTGGGCGCTGGTGGTGACGACGAGGACCACGAGCAGGGTCAGGAGACCGGCCGCGAGTGCTTCGAGCTTGTACAGGGGCCAGATCGTGCCGGCGATGTCCACACCGTCGGTGCGCTCACGGTGTATCCGGGGGTCGAGCACGGACATCGCGGTGCACCTCCTGTAGGCCGAGCGACTGTAGGCCGGGCGGAATTCTTTCTTCAGGATAGGCGCAGGGAAGAGTTCGGGCCACCGAACTCGACGATCGGGCGGCGACTGCTACAACGATCGTGTTGACTGGTCGGTATGCCACTGCACGGAGAATACGAACCGAGTCCCGTCGAATGGAGCGCCAAGCAGGTCGAGGAGTACGAGTCGTCGGGCGGAACCCGCGGCACCACCCTCCAGGGTCGACCGGTCATCATCCTGACCACGGTCGGCGCCAAGTCCGGCAAGCTCCGCAAGATCCCTCTCATGCGGGTCGAGCACGAGGGTAGGTACGCCGCTGTCGCCTCGCTCGGCGGTGCACCGAAGCATCCCGTTTGGTACCACAACATCGTCGCGAACCCGCACGTCGAGGTCAGGGACCGCACCGAGGTGTGGGACATGACCGCCCGCGAGGTCCACGGCGAGGAGAAGGCGCAGTGGTGGGAACGTGCCGTCGAGGCGTTCCCGCCCTACGCGGAGTACCAGGAGAAGACCGACCGCGAGATCCCCGTCTTCGTTCTCGAACCGGTCGAAGGCTCGTAGACCGAGCACGCTCGGACGGACTGTGCTGCCACCCCCTCGATGCGGATCCCGCCGTGGTGGTCGAATCGGGGGAGTGGCAGCATTGACGGGTGACCTCCACTTCGCGAACAGCAGAACCGATGACTCTGACCGCCGTGCCCTGCGCGGCCGACATCGATGCGGCTGCCGAGCGAATTTCGGAGGCGGTCGACCCAACGCCGCTCGAGCGCAGCCCTCGACTCTCGGCGCTCGTAGGCGCCGACGTCTACCTCAAGCGGGAGGACCTCACCCGGGTGCGGTCCTTCAAGCTCCGTGGGGCGTACAACGCCATGGCGCAGCTCGACGCGGCCGAGCGCGCCGCGGGCGTCGTCACGGCCAGCGCCGGTAATCACGCGCAGGGTGTCGCCTACGCGTGCCGGGTGATGGGAATCCAGGGCCGGATCTACGTGCCCACCCGCACTCCCAAGCAGAAGCGCGATCGGATCCGTGTCCACGGCGGCGACAGCGTCGAACTCATCGGTGTCGGCGACACCTTCGACGCCGCGGCCGCAGCGGCAGCCGACGATGCGATCCGCACCGGTGCGACGATGATCCCGCCCTTCGACGACGCCCGCACCGCTGCCGGGCAGGGCACCATCGCGCGCGAGGTCCTCGAACAGCTCGACGGCGATCTCGACGTCGTGCTCGTCCCCGTGGGCGGGGGCGGCCTCATCGCCGGTGTCGCCGCCTATCTGCGCGAGCGGTCCCCACGCACGTCGATCGTCGGCGTCGAGCCGGCGGGTGCAGCGTCGATGGCCGCCGCGCTGGTCGCGGGCGGTCCCGTCACGCTGCCGGAGGTCGAGCCGTTCGTCGACGGCGCTGCGGTCAAGCGGATCGGCGACGTTCCCTACGCCGTGGTCTCCGAACTCGGTGCCGAGGTCGTGTCCCATTCGAGCCTGCCGCTCGTGGCTACGCTGCGCCGGGAGGGGCTCGGCCGGGCCCCGTTCGGGATGACCCAGATCGACGAGGGTGCGCTGTGCACCACGATGCTCGATCTGTACCAGAACGAGGGCATCATCGCCGAGCCCGCCGGCGCCCTGTCGGTCGCTGCCCTCGAGTCGATCTCGGTGCAGCCCGGAGCGAACGTGGTGTGCCTGGTGTCGGGCGGCAACAATGACGTCTCACGCTACGGCGAGATCATCGAGCGGTCGCTCGTCCACCGCGGGCTCAAACACTATTTCCTCGTGGACTTCCCCCAGGAGCCCGGCGCACTGCGGCGGTTCCTGGACGAAGTCCTCGGACCGGACGACGACATCACCCTGTTCGAGTACGTCAAGCGCAACAACCGGGAGACCGGCGCTGCCCTCGTCGGTATCGAACTGGGTGCCGCGGAAGACCTTTCGGCTCTGCTCAATCGCATGGACGCGTCGCCGATCGACGCGCAGCGACTCGAGCCGGGGTCGCCGGCCTACCGTTATCTGACGTAACCGGGTGGCCCGGTCACGTCACGGTTGGTGTGCGGTCACCAGCGATTGCACACCAGCCATGGGCCCCACCAATAGCAGTCGGGCCGCCAGTAGTGGTTCCGGTGATGGTCGCGGTCGTACTTCTTGTCGTGATGGTTGTAGTTCTTGTCGTGATCGTGGTGGTCGTACTTTCCGTGGTCGTCGTGTCCTCCGCTGACATTCACGATCCCGGGTGCTGTGTCGACGGTGGGGGTCGCCGATGCGACTCCGGCGGGAGCGAGGACGAGGGCGGTGCTGAGGAATACACTCGCCAGAATCTTCTTGGGTTGCATGGTGATTCACCTCGAGAATTCGACGGTACTTGAGACGGTACTCGCCCACTCGTGGCATAATCAACGACTTTTTTCGCCTGACGAACGTTATCGGCGGGGCATCTCGGGAGCCTCCAGGATCGCGAAGGACCAGCCCGGGATCAACACTGCGGACTCGGTACGGTTGACCACCGGTTCGTCCCACCAGAGCAGTGGTTTCCCGCCGACCGGCACGGTGACGGGGTCGGGTCCGAGATTGCACGCCACGCGCAGCGCCCCGCGGTGCACGACGAGCCATTTCTCGTCCTCGTCGTACGTCACGTGCACGTGCTCGAGCCAGGGATCGGTGAGCTCGGCACGGTCCCGCCGGAGCGCGATGAGCGCGCGGTAGCACTCCAGCAACCGGGCGTGCCCGCCCTCGTCGCGTTCGTCCCAGCGCAGCTTCGAGCCGATGAAGGTCTCCGGAGCCTGCGGGCCGGGTACGTCGGCGGCGTCCCAGCCGTGTTCGGCGAACTCGCGCCGGCGACCCTCGACCACGGCCGCGGCGAGTTCCGGTTCGGGATGCGACGTGAAGTACCGGAAGGGTGTGCTCGCACCCCACTCCTCGCCCATGAACAACATCGGCGTGAACGGGGACGTGAGCACGAGCGCCGCCTTGAGGGCGAGCTGACCGGGCTCGAGATAGGCACCCGGCCGGTCGCCGAGCGCCCGGTTGCCGACCTGATCGTGCGTGCAGGTGTAGGCGACCAGACCGCTCGCCGGCGTGCGCCGGGTGTCGAGCGGGCGCCCGTGGACCCGGCCGCGGAAGCTCGAATACGTCCCGGCGTGGAAGAAGCCGTGCCCGAGCGTGTACGCGAGGCAGTCCAGCGAACCGAAGTCGCCGTAGTAGCCCTGCCGTTCACCGGACACCGCCGCGTGGATCGCGTGGTGGACGTCGTCGGCCCACTGCGCGTGCAGTCCGTATCCACCGCCGGGCCGGGGAGTGATCAGCTTCGGATCGTTGAGGTCCGATTCGGCGATCAACGACAGGGGGCGGCCGAGATGGGCGGACAGGCGGAACGTCTCGACCGACAGTTCCTCGAGGAGGTGTGTGGCGGTGTGGTCGATCAGCGCGTGCACGGCGTCGAGCCGGAGGGCGTCGATGTGGAAGTCGCGGAACCAGCGCAGCGCATTGTCGAGGATGTACCGGCGCACCTCCCCGGATCCGGGACCGTCGAGGTTGATGTTGTCGCCCCAGATTCCCGGGGCCGCGGAGAGATAGGGACCGAAGCGGCCCAGATAGTTCCCCGACGGACCGAGATGGTTGTAGACGACGTCGAGTGCCACCGCCAGTCCGCGCGCGTGGGCGGCGTCGACGAAACGCTGCAGGGCATCGGGGCCACCGTAGGGTTCGTGCACCGCGTACCAGAGCACGCCGTCGTAGCCCCATCCGTGGGTGCCGTTGAACGCGTTGAGCGGCATGAGTTCGACGAACTCGACACCGAGGTCCACGAGTTCGTCGAGACGGTCGATCGCCGAGTCGAGTGTGCCCTCGGGGGTGAAGGTCCCCACGTGCATCTCGTAGACGATGCTTCCTGTCAGTTGCCGGCCGGTCCAGCCGTGGTCGGTCCACTTCGTCTCGTCGAGCACGTGGAGCTGCGACGGCTCGTGCACGCCCTCCGGCTGCCGCGGAGATCGCGGGTCGGGAAGGACCGTCCCGGTGTCGTCGTCGAGCACGAAACCGTATCGGGTGTCGGGAGCGACGCCGACGGTGGTGCGCCACCAACCGTCGTCGCTGCGTTGCATGTCGTGGAACCGTCCGTCGGCGAACAGTCGGACGGACGACGGGATCGGAGCCCAGACCTCGAAGGTGTGCACTCGACCAGCATGCCGTGTCGGAGGCGTCGGTGCAGGGGATGGCGCCACCGGCGTACCACCCTGCCGCGCGTCAATTTTGTTGCAGCTGCAATGCACTCGATACTGGGGGAGTGAACCCGAATTTCGAGCGAGCCCGCCGACGGTACACCTCGCCGTTGCGGGAGGAAGCGGCCCGCCGAACCCGCGAGACGATCCGCGACGCCGCGGCGCGGCTGTTCGTTCGCGACGGCTACGTCAGCACCACCGTCAAGAACATCGCGGACGAAGCGGGTGTGGCGGTGCGGACGGTGTTCACCGCCTTCCCCGGCGGCAAGGCGGAGATCTTCCGCGAGGCGCTCGATCACGCGGTGGCCGGCGACGGCGATCCGCGCGCGAGCGAGGCGACAGATCCGGAACCGTCCCATGCCGGCGGCGTGGTCTCGCACGTCGACCTCGTGGTCGAGCAGGTGGTCCGCTACGGCACCGCGATGCTCGAACGCGCGGGCGGGCTGCTCATGACCTCCGTGGAATCATCGGGGGCGGACCCCGACATGCGTCGTTTCGCCGCGGACGACGCGAAGGCGACGGCCGAGAACGCCCGCACCCTCGCGGAAGGACTCGAACATGCCGGCTGGCTGCGCGAGGACGTCACCGTCGAGCACGCGGCCGATGTCCTGTTCACCCTGAGTTCCCCACAGGTGCACGCGCTGCTGAGGCGAGACCGCGGATGGGACGTCGACCAGTACCGTCAGTGGCTCTCGGGAACGCTGCGCGCGACGCTGTTGCGACGAACGGCGCCGTGACGGAGTCGGTTCAGTCGTCGCCGCAGTCGTCGAGGTAGAGCCACTCGCCGTCCTCCCGCACGAACCGGCTGTGCTCGCGCATCGAGTCGGGCACCCCGTCCGCCGTCCAGTGCGCGCGGAAGTCCACCGTGCCGGTCGTATGCAGGAATCCGCCTCCGGTGATGTGCAGGACCTCGAGCCCGGTCCAGCGCTGACCGGGGTCGAACTGGATCGAGCGCGGACGTGTGGACGGGTGCCAGGTGCGCAGCAGGTGCGCCGCATCGCGCGTCGCGAATGCCGTGTACCGCGAACGCATCAGCCGTTCGGCGGTGGGCGCGCTCGCACCGGCCAGCAGCGGCCCGCAGCATTCGGACAGGGGAACGCCGCGACCGCACGGGCACGGGGAATCCGGGCGGGTGTCGGTGCTGCGGTCGGCTCTGCTCATGGCCACAGTCTCCCCCGATGGGCTCGATCGCCCGGCCTCGGGGCGGTCAGAGCGGGAGCGGACGATGCCGGGCGTGAATGATGTTCTCGGACCGCGCGCTCCGGAGCGCTCCGTGATGCAGAATGCCGGACATGAATGCGCAGCGCTATGTCGGGGTCGTGGGGCCGGGTGAAGCCACGCCCGAACAGCGACGCCTCGCCCGCCAGGTCGGGGGACTCCTCGCCGGACGCCGGGCCGTCGTGGTCACCGGCGGTCTCGGTGGGGTGATGGCGGCAGCCTGCCGTGGCGCTGTGGAAGCCGGTGGGACGACCCTCGGCCTGCTGCCCGGAGACGACCGTGCCGAGGGCAATCCCTATCTGACGGTGGCCGTTCCCACGGGCCTCGGAGAGATGCGCAACGCGCTGCTCGTGCGCAGCAGCGACGCGTTGATCGCGGTGGGTGGAAGCTGGGGCACCATGAGCGAGATCGCGCTCGCGGTCCGCATCGGTGTTCCGGTCATCGCGATCGGCGGTTGGCGGATGCCCGCCGCCGGAGTGCTCGACGTCGAATCGCCCGCCGAGGCCGTCGAGTGCCTGCACGCACTGTTGTGGCGCAAGGACCCGATGTGAGCCGACCGTGACGACGCAGTAGGCACGACACCGTAGACGCGACGCAGTAGGCACGACACCGTAGACGCGACGATGCCCGCCGATCCGGATCGGCGGGCATCGTCTGTTGTGGACTCCTGTGGAGCAGGAATCTACGAGCCGGAGTTGGTGAGCTCGTAACGGCGGCGGTACTCCTCCTGGGACGTCTCGCTGATGTCGACGTCGGTGGCGCGGGCGCGCAGGGCGTCGACGGTGGCCTCCTCACGCGGGATGTGCTCGAAGGGATCCCAGTCGAAGAACTTCGCGGTGTTGGCGAAGGTGATCTTGTCGATCTCCTCGTCGGTGCATTCGCATGCGTCGAGTTCCTCCTCGAGCATCTCGGGGGAGTTCGGCCACGTCGAGTCGGAGTGCGGGTAGTCGCATTCCCACGCGATGGTGTCGACGCCGAGCCGGTGACGGTTGTTCAGTCCGCTCGGTTCGGTGATGTAGCAGGCGAGGAAGTTCTTGCGCCACACGTCCGTCGGGCTCATGCCGTCCGGCAGGAAGCTGGTGCCGGTACGGGACTGGTTGACGACGTGGTCGTAGATGCTGATCATCACCATGTATTCGGCCTTCATCGAATCCTCTCCCTGACTGCCCAAAGTCCTGCCGGCGACGGCGCTCGCGATGAGGACTAGATTTTCCGTGCTCGAGAACGTAAACCAAGGACCTTCCACCGAGAGAATGTAATTCTCTATTTCGTGATCGACTACGCCGAGGGGTGATTGCATGTCCGGCCCGACGGGTGTGCCGGGGTGGTTCGGCAATCGAAAATGACAAGAATGCTTGACATGAAATGACAAGCAGAGTTTACTTTTGGTGTGACCGACACACCGAGGAGCAACCGGGTCCGCGAATTCCGCAAGAAAGCGGGACTCACCCAGGCCGCGCTCGGCGACGCGGTCGGCGTCAGCAGACAGAGCATCGTCTCGACGGAGAAGGGTGACTACGCGCCCAGCGTGTACCTCGCCCTGCGTCTCGCCCTCAGACTCGACAGCACGGTCGAGGAACTGTTCCCGCTCACCACCTAGGAGCCCTCATGACGGTCTTCGTGAAAACCGCGCGCTTCATCGGCGATCTGGACGACGAATTCTACCGCGACGAACGTCAGCGAGACGTCTGGAACGAAGCATCGGCGGTGGGATTCCAGTTGTCTCTGTGGATCGCGCTGGTGGCGGCGGCGCTGCTCCCGTGGCTCGCCGGCCGGCCCGGGGCGTGGACGGCACTGGGCATCCTCGTGGCCTGGTTCGTCGTGTCGATCGTGACCCAGTTGTACGCGCGGCAACGCGACGTCGACCTGTACGCCACCGCGAAACTGTGGCGACCCCGCAGTGCCGCCGCCGCCGCGCTCTATCTCGTCGGCGTCGCCGGCATCTTCCTCCGCCTGCGTTACGAGAGCCATCCTTTCGAGAACGACGCCGCGACCTGGGCGGGGCGGGTCGTCGGCGCGGCGGTCGCCATCGTCCTCGCAGGACTGGTTCTCGCCTGGAGTCGGCGACGCACCCAGCGCCGGCTCGACGCGGAGGAAGCGCTCGACGCGCTCGAGGACTAACGCGCGCGGACGAGTGCTGCGACCGGCTGGGAGTCGAGCAGATCGGCGACCCGCACCCGACCGGTGAAGGAGCGTCCGGTCAAGGCATCCGACCAGTCGCCGTCCGGCAGGTCGACGGTCGTGTCCTTCCACCCCGAACGCGACAGCGCCACGGTGCGGCGGGAAGCCACCGCGAGGACATCGAGGTCGTCCGGCGCCGGACCGCGGCCGAACGCGAGCAGGTGCCCGGCGGCCGGGCCGGTGGCGAGGACCGGAACGTACGCGCCACCGACGAAGCTCGCCGGTCGTTCGCGGCGCAACCGGAGCGCGGTGCGCACGATCGTGAACTTCGCCGGCGCCGAATCAGGGGCGTCGAGCAGCCGCCGTCGGACGTCGAACTCCACCGGCCGCCGGTTGTCCGGATCGACGAGCGAGTCGTCCCACAGTTCGGTGCCCTGATAGACGTCGGGGACGCCGGGGCCGAGCAGTTGCAACAGTTTCTGGCCGCACGAGACGGCCGCGACGTGCGGTTCGACCTCGGTCACGAAAGCGGTGAGCTCACCCGCGACCGGTCCGTCGATCACCGCGTCCAGCCAGCTGCCCACCGAGGTCTCGAATTCCTCGTCGACCTCGGTCCACGTGGTGCGGGTTCCGTTCTCGCGCAGCGCCTTCTGCGCGTAGGCATGTACCCGTTCGCGCAGTTCGTCGGTCACCACTCCGTCGAGCGGCCAGACTCCGAACAGGGTCTGCCACAGGAACAGTCCGATCGCCGGATCCGGTGCGGGCGCCGACTCGTTCCACTGCCCGAGCCGACGGGACCACACGTCGGCGACCTGCGAGAGCACACCGATCCGCGCCCGGACGTCCTCGCTGCGTTTGGTGTCGTGGGTCGACAGGGTGGTCATCGCCCGCGGCCAGTGCCGTGCCCGCTGGGTCCACGCGAGGTGGAACTCGGCCGGGGTGGCCGAGAAACGGCCGGGTTGCCCGCCCACCTCCTGCAGCGAGATCAGCCGCGCCGCCCGATAGAACAGGCAGTCCTCGACCGCCTTGGCCGTCGCGGCACCGCACACCTGGCCGAAGCGGGACGCGGCCTCACCGCCGAGGGCCATCGCCCGGGCGAACACCGCGAGCGCAGGATCGAGCGCGGGTTGCGTCCGCGCGAGGTCGCCGACGATGCGCGGCACCAGGGTCGCGAGCGGCGCGTAGTCGGCGCGGTAGACGGGAAGCTGTGCGGCGACTGCCATCACGGCCTCGCGCAGCGCCGCGTCGTCGCAGCCGGTGTCGCCGGTCTCGCGTCGGATCGCCCGCACGAGGCGGCGCACCTCCGGCGCGAGCCCGCTGCCGAGCACCGATCGTTTGAGGTCGTGTTCGCGGGCGTGCAGCCACGGCGCGTCGCCTTCGGCGCCGGTGAACCTGCGCGACAGGGCGTTCAGCTCCGACTCGCCGGCCGGATCGACGAACACCGTCGACAGTTCGCCGAGTGCGTCGTAGCCGGTGGTGCCGTCCACCGGCAGCGTCGCATCCAGCGGTTCGGCATCGCCGAGGATCTTCTCGATCACGAGCCACCGCTCGGGGCCGATCACCTCGCGCAGGCGCGCGAGATAACCGGCCGGATCGGCGAGACCGTCCGGATGGTCGACGCGGATCCCGTCGACCAGATCGTCGGCGATCCACGACGCGACCTGCTCGTGCGTCGCGTCGAACACCGCGGGATCCTCCACCCGCACCGCGGCGAGATCGTCGACGGTGAAGAAGCGGCGGTATCCGATCAACCCCGAGTTCCACGCCACGAGCCGGTAGGCCTGCCGCGCGTGGACCTCCTCACCGGTGCCCTCGTCGGTCCCGGGAGCGATCGGGAATCGCTTGCCGTAGTAGGCGAGCATCGGCTCGTCGCCGGAGCGGTCGACGGTCAGCTCCTGCACCGCGTCGTCCGATCCGAGCACCGGCAGAGCGATCCGACCGTCCACACCGTTGTCACCAGCGAGGTCGAGATCGAAGAACGACGCGTAGCGCGATCCGGAGCCGTGCTTCAGGACGTCCCACCACCACGCGTTCTGACGTGGGTCGGCCACCCCGACATGGTTGGGGACGATGTCGACGACCAGCCCCATGCCCCGTGCGCGTGCCTCCCGCGACAACCGTTCCAGACCCTCGCGTCCCCCGAGCGACTCGGAGACCGTGCCGGGTTCGACCACGTCGTATCCGTGGGTGGATCCGATCGTCGCGCTGAGGACGGGGGAGAGGTAGACGTGCGAGACACCCAGGGCGTCGAGGTAGTCGACCAGGGCGACGGCGTCGGCGAAGGTGCACTCGTCGCCGCGCATCTGGAGTCGGTAGGTGGACAACACCGGCGCAGTATTCCCCGCGCCGGCGCCGTTCACACCTGCCGACTCCGTACCGCCGGTGGTCACCGGGTCTTCCGGAGCACCAGAACCGAGCGTGCCTGCACCCGGACCGGCTTACCGGCGACGACCGTCTCCTCGCGCAGACCGTCGGGAACGTCGGTGTCGAGCGCGACCGTCCATTCCTCGGCGTGCGGGCCGTCGGGGGTGACGAACTCGATCGGTTCGTGATGGGCGTTGAAGCACATCAGGAACGAGTCGTCGACGACGCGCTGCCCCCGCTGATCGGGTTCGGGGATGCCCTCGCCGTTGAGGAAGACCGCGAGCGACTTGCCGAAACCGCTGTCCCAGTCCTCGGGCATCATCTCGTCGCCGGCCGGCGTGAGCCACGCGATGTCGCGGGACTGATCACCGCTGCGGATGGGTCGGCCCTCGAAGAACCTGCGACGCCGGAAGACAGGGTGGTCGGTGCGCAGCGCGATCACGTTGCGGGTGAACGCGACCAGGTCGGCGTTGGACTCGGCGAGCGACCAGTCCACCCATGAGAGTTCGTTGTCCTGGCAGTACACGTTGTTGTTGCCCTGCTGGGTGCGACCGAACTCGTCGCCGTGGGCGAGCATCGGCGTGCCCTGCGACAGGATCAGCGTCGCGAGCATGTTGCGCTGCTGGCGCCCGCGCAGCGCGAGGACCTCGGGATCGTCCGTGGGGCCTTCCACACCGCAGTTCCACGACCGGTTGTGCGACTCACCGTCGCGATTGTCCTCGCCGTTGGCATCATTGTGTTTCTCGTTGTACGACACCAGATCCGCAAGGGTGAACCCGTCGTGGGCGGTGACGAAGTTGACCGACGCGCCGGGACGGCGGCCGGTGTCCTCGTACAGATCCGACGAGCCGGTCAGGCGCGACGCGAACTCGCCGAGGGTGGCCGGTTCGCCGCGCCAGTAGTCGCGGACCGTGTCGCGGTACTTGCCGTTCCACTCCGTCCACTGACCGGGGAAGTTGCCCACCTGGTAACCGCCCTCACCGATATCCCACGGCTCGGCGATGAGCTTGACCTGCGAGACCACCGGATCCTGCTGGACGAGATCGAAGAAGGCCGACAGCCGGTCGACGTCGTGCAGCTCGCGCGCCAGGGTCGACGCGAGATCGAACCGGAAGCCGTCGACGTGCATCTCGGTCACCCAGTAGCGCAGCGAGTCCATGATCAGCTGCAGGGTGTGCGGGTGACGGGCGTTGAGGCTGTTGCCCGTTCCCGTGTAGTCCATGTAGTAGGCCTTGTCGTCGTCGACGAGGCGGTAGTAGGCGGCGTTGTCGATGCCGCGGAAGCAGATGGTGGGACCGAGATGGTTCCCCTCGGCGGTGTGGTTGTAGACCACGTCGAGGATCACCTCGATGCCCGCCTCGTGGAAGGCCCGCACCATCGCCTTGAACTCGGCGACCACGGCGCTCGGCTTGGTCGACGACGAGTACTCGGCGTGCGGCGCGAAGAACCCGAAGGTGTTGTACCCCCAATAGTTCCGCAGCCCCTGGTCGAGCAGCACCTGGTCGTGCATGAACTGGTGCACGGGCATCAGTTCGATCGCGGTGACGCCGAGATCGAGGAGATGGTCGATGATCGCCGGGTGCGCGAGACCGGCGTAGGTGCCCCGCATGTGTTCGGGGACGTCCGGATGCGTGGCCGTCATGCCTTTGACGTGGGCCTCGTAGATGACCGTCTCGTTGTAGGGGCGGCGGGGATGACGATCCGTCGCCCAATCGAAGAACGGGTTGATCACCACGGTCGTCATGGTGTGGCCCAGCGAATCCAGGCCGGGAAGCTCTGCGGCGGCGTCGGAGGTCTGCCCCGTCGCGATCGCCTCGGGCTCGGCGTCGTCGGTGGACACGGCGTCGCCGGTGTCGGTGTCCTCGGTGTCGGTGTCCTCGGTGTCGTCCGTGCTCTCGTCCGAGGCGCTGTCGGCCACGGGCTCGGCACCGGGCAGCGGGTACGAGAACAGCGACGGGTCGCCGTCGAACGACCCGTCGAACGCCTTCCCGTACGGGTCGAGGAGCAGCTTGCTCGGATCGCACCGGTGACCGTTCTCCGGATCGAACGGACCGTGCACGCGGTAGCCGTAACGCTGGCCGGGGGAGACCGTCGGAAGGTAGGCGTGCCAGACGTAACCGTCCACCTCCTCGAGCGGGATGCGGGTCTCGGTCCCGTCACGGGAGATCAGGC
Organism: Rhodococcus sp. IEGM1339; assembly: GCF_050321925.1. Lineage (NCBI taxonomy): Bacteria > Bacillati > Actinomycetota > Actinomycetes > Mycobacteriales > Nocardiaceae > Rhodococcus > Rhodococcus sp. IEGM1339. The sequence continues at coordinate 7,139 of NZ_JBNQFT010000010.1, read as the reverse complement.
ACAGCTCGACCTTCTCGGCGATCTCGGAGAACAGTGCAAAGTTCGTGCCCGCCCCGTCGTAGGTCGCGCCGAGGGGATAGGGGGATCCCGGCCACACTTCCAGGGGCTCGGGCATCTCGTCGCTGGCGCTCGCTTCGGTGGTCTCCATGCCCGCCAACAGTAGTCTTCCGGCGGTCCCGGCACCGGGTGAGCGCGTCACCACCAGCCGGTGGCGGGACCGAGTTGTCGGCCGAGCTCGGGCGTCAGCGTCCGGACGTAGGTCGTGGTGAGGTGGTTCTCGTCACGATAGATGAGGATGTTTCCCTCCACCGCCCGGCACAGATCCTGCCGGCAGAACTTGTCGGACAGGTCGAGCAGCGACACGGTGGGCAGGTGCGCGGATGCGGCGACGGCCGGGTCGATCGGGTCCAGCGCCTCCTCGCGCGGCACCCCGCACGTCTCCGCGGTGCCGCCCCCCGCAAGGCAGTCGGCGGCCCGATAGGCGAGATCGCCGCGGAACAGCCACGGGTTGTCGCGGATCGCCACCACCGGGATGCCGTAGTCGGCGAGCGTCTCCCACAGATCGACGTACCAGAACGGAACGAAGTCGCCCGGCCCTTCGCCCTGGTCCTTGGTGCGCGTCGACGTGGTGAACACGTAGTCGGGCGGATCCGCGCGCAGTTCGGCGAGCACGGCGGTCGACCATGTGTCGCACTCGACCGTCGGGGACTCCTCGACGAGCGGGGCGAGGGGATCGGAGAGCGGGCACCCGACCTTGAGATAGGTGTCGAGGCGGAAACCGTGTTCGATGCCGAGCGCGTCGAGCGCAGCGAGCCAGTGCTCCGAGTGCGACCCCCCGACGATCACCATGCGGCGGGTCGCGAGCGGGTCGCCGTAGGTACAGGTCAACGGTGCGCGATTGGTGTGCTGGGCGATGCAGTTGTCGAGCGTCGCGGGAGGCAGGTCGCGATGGGCGACGAGCAGCGGCGGTTGCACCGGTTGCGGCTCGGTGGAGACGGCGGGATCGAACACCGCAGCGCCGGGGTACAGCTCCGTCGGCAGGGCGGCGACGCCCTCGAGGGCCTCCGTCGAACGGTCGACGTGGGTGTGCCAGAGGTTCGCGGCCCCGACGAGGGTGACGGCCAGGACCGTCACGAGACCCACGAGCGCGGTGCGGGACGGCCGAGGGGGTTCGACGCGGCGGATGGGGTCCTCGAACCACCGGGTCGACGCCTCGGCGAGCAGCAGCGACAGGGCGATCACGATGAGCCCGCCCACCAGGCCGACCGACGGGTGCCCGAGCACGATCAGGTAACCGATGAGGATCGGCCAGTGCCACAGGTACAGCGCGTAGGCGATCGCCCCGAGGCGCACCATGGGCGCGGATGCCAGCAGTCGCGCCGACGGCGTGTCGTGCTCGGAGTCGGAGCCGGAGCCGGAGCGGATACCCGCGACGACGAGCGCCATGGCCGCACCGACGGGGACGAGCGCCCACGGCCCGGGGAAGAGGGAGTTGCCGTCGAGGACGAAGCCGCACGCGAGCAGCACCGCGAGTCCGAGCGCACCGAGCACGATCCGCAGCGCGCGCGGAACCCGCAGCCACGGCGACAGGCACATCAGCAGTCCGCCGAGAGTCAGCTCCCAGGCACGGGCGGCGCTGTCGTAGTACATCCACGACTGCGGCCGGTCGGCGAGCACCGCGTACGCCAGCGACGCCGCGGTGAGGGCGGCCAGCAGCACCGTCAGGGGCAGGCGGACAGGCACCGACATCCGCCGCAACAGCCACGCGAAGCCGAACACCACCACGAGCGCCGCGATGTAGAACTGGCCCTGCACGGCGATCGACCACAGGTGCTGGAGCGGGCTGACCATCGGATCCGCGGCCAGATAGTCGCTCGCCGTGCGGGCGAGATACCAGTTCTGGAAGAACAGCAGCGACGCCCCGGTCTGGTCGGCCACCTCGAGCCACTGCGTGAACGGCCGCAGCACCACCGTGGCGGCCGCGACAGCGGTGAGCACAACGACGAGCGGAGGCAGCAGACGCCGGCCGATCCGCCGCAGGACGGGACGCGGATCGAGCGGGGCCGAGGAGTCGGCGGTCCTCAGGAGCGTGCCCACGAAGAAGAAGCCGGAGAGCGCCAGGAAGACGTCGACACCACCGGAGACGCGACCGAACCAGACGTGGAAGATCACCACGAGCGCGATCGCGAGACCGCGCAATCCGTCGATGTCGGCACGACGCGCGGGGCGCCTGCCTGCTGTCCGCGCGCCACTCTCGAGTTCCGGTCCCGAGGTGTGGACGGACATGTGACGGATACCCCCGGTGTCTTACGTGTTCGGCTGTGCTGCGAACCGGGCGACGAACGCACCGGCCGATTGCCGTGAGCGTCGTTCACGGCAACTCGGGCAGACTACGCGGCTGCGGGCGGCGACCTCCAACCGCCTACAGTTTGGGCGTGGGCAACTCTCCTCTCCCGGTCGAGCGGATCCGCACCCTCGACGCTCGGCACCTCTGGCACCCCTACGGCGCGTTTCCGGCGACCACCGAATCGTTGGTGGTCGACCGTGCCCACGGTACCCGGATCGTCCTCGCCGACGGTCGTGAGCTGGTCGACGGCATGAGTTCGTGGTGGGCCGCGGTGCACGGATACGGGCATCCCGTGCTCGACGCGGCCGTCCGCGATCAGCTCGACCGGATGAGCCACGTGATGTTCGGCGGCCTCACCCACGAGCCCGCCGCGCGGCTCGCGGAACTGCTCGTCGACATCACCCCCGCCGGTCTCGACACCGTCTTCCTCGCCGACTCGGGCTCGGTGTCGGTGGAGGTGGCCGTGAAGATGGCGGTGCAGTACCAGCGTGCCGTCGGCAGGCCGGGACGGCGTCGCCTGCTCACCTGGCGCGGCGGCTACCACGGCGACACCTTCGCCCCGATGAGCGTGTGCGATCCGGAGGGCGGCATGCACGCACTGTGGACCGACATGCTCGCGCGGCAGGTCTTCACCCCCGCCCCACCGGCCCGTTTCGATCCCGACTACGTCGCGCACTTCGAGGCGATCCTGCTCGAGCACGTCGACGAGCTCGCCGCGATCGTGGTCGAGCCGGTCGTCCAGGGCGCCGGCGGCATGCGCTTCCACGACCCGCGGTATCTGCGCGAGCTGCGCAGGATGTGCGACGAGCACGGACTGGTACTGATCTTCGACGAGATCGCGACCGGTTTCGGGCGCACAGGCGAACTCTTCGCCGCCGACCACGCGCAAGTGAGCCCGGACGTGATGTGCGTGGGCAAGGCACTCACCGGCGGATACATGACCCTCGCGGCGACATTGTGCACGCGGGCCGTCGCCGAAGCGATCAGCGCGGGGGAGGGTGGCGGTGTGATGCACGGCCCGACCTTCATGGGCAACCCGCTCGCGTGCGCCGTCGCCGTCGCGGCGGTCGAACTGCTGCTCTCCCGCGACTGGCGGGCCGAGGTGGCGGCGGTGAACGCGGGACTGACGGAGGGACTCGCGCCGGCACGCGAGTTGCCGGGGGTCGCGGACGTCCGCGTCCTCGGAGGCATCGGCGTGATCGAACTCACCGATCCGGTGGACATGCGCGCGACGACCGACGCCGCCGTGGCGGCCGGGGTCTGGCTGCGGCCGTTCCGCAATCTCGTCTACGCGATGCCGCCCTACATCTGCTCGGCCGACGATCTCGCGGCGATCACCTCGGGGATGATCGCCGCCGTCGGCGCGAATGCTCGGTGACCGAAGGGGTCAGCGGACGGCGGTGAGGAACCCCGCGATCGCGCCGGTCCACGAGATGGACGGTGAAGCGGTCCGCCAGGGCGGATGCCATACGCGACCATTCGTCCCCGGTCGCGATGCTGCTGTGCACGACGACGAGACCCGGACCCTGCCCGAGCTTGCGGAATCCGATCGTCGTTCCGTCCCGGGATTCGATGTGGACGACCACCTCCCATGCCGTTCGTCGGGGTCTGCCGAACCGTCCGAGCCTACGACCCGAGCCGACCGAAGTGACGACTTGAACGGTGTTCAAGTATGGTCACCGCTCATGACCGCACATCCCGCCCTGGCGTGGCTCGACGACACCGCAGCGGCGCGACGCGCGGCGGGCCTGCACCGCGACCCCGTCGTCCGAACCCCCGGCTCGACCGTCGTCGACCTCGCCTCCAACGACTATCTCGGCCTGACCCGCCATCCCGAGGTCCTCGCGGGAGCGACCGCTGCCCTGCGGCGATGGGGAGCCGGCGCCACCGGATCGCGGCTGGTCACCGGCACCACCGCCGAACACGAACTCCTCGAACGCGAACTCGCCGACTTCGTCGGGGCCGACAGCGGCCTGGTGTTCTCGAGCGGATACGCAGCGAACCTCGGTGCCGTCGCCGCCCTCGGTGGCAAGGACGCACTGATCGTCTCCGACGCCGGTGGTCACGCCTCGCTCGTCGATGCGTGCCGGCTGTCCCGCTCGAGGATCGTCGTCACCCCGCACAACGACGTCGACGCGGTCGCGCACGCCCTCGCGACACGCACCGAGGCCCGCGCGCTCGTCCTGACCGACTCGGTGTTCAGCACCGACGGCGACCTCGCGCCGCTGCGGGAACTGCATCGCGTCTGCCGAGCGCACGGCGCGTTGCTCCTCGTCGACGAGGCCCACGGGGTAGGAGTCCGCGGCGCGGGGGGCCGCGGACTCGTCCACGAAGTGGGCCTCGCCGGCGAGCCCGATGTGGTCGTCACCGCGACGCTGTCGAAATCCCTTGCCTCCCAGGGCGGAGCCGTCCTCGCCGACGGGCGTGTGCGGGAACATCTCGTGGACACCGCGCGCACCTTCATCTTCGACACCGGACTCGCCCCGGCCGCCGTCGGTGCCGCCCGGGGTGCGCTGAAGGTGCTGCGCGCCGAGCCCGCACGTGCCGCTGCCGTGCTCGAGCAGGCCGCGTGCTTGGCTCGTCTCACGGGCGTCGAGGCGCCGCCGTCCGCCGTGGTGTCGGTGATCCTCGGCGACCCGCGCGTCGCCGCCGACGCCGCGGCGCGGTGCCGCGACCGCGGCGTGCACGTCGGCTGCTTCCGGCCGCCCTCGGTTCCGGCCGGTACCTCGCGGCTGCGCCTGACGGCACGCGCGAACCTCACCGACGACGAACGCGCCCTCGTCGACGAGGTGCTCACCGACGTCCTCGCGGGAGCCCGGGCGTGAGCATCCTCGTCGTCACCGGCACGTCGACCGATGTGGGCAAGACCGTCGCGACCGCGGCACTCGCCGCGAACGCCGTGACCGCGGGACTACGGGTCGCGGTGTGCAAACCCGCCCAGACGGGCGTGACGGACGACGGGCCGGGCGACCTGCAGGAGATCCGGCGACTGGCCGGGGACCGTGTCCGGCTCGTCGAACTCGCGCGGTATCCCGATCCGCTCGCACCGGATACCGCCGCGCGGCGCAGCGGACGCCCGATGCTCACCCTCGAGGAGATCGTCGACACCGTCCGAATTCTCGACACCGAGTACGACCTCACCCTGGTCGAGGGGGCGGGAGGTCTGCTCGTCCGGCTCGGCGCGGGCGGTTTCACCCTCGCCGACGTCGCGGCCGCGCTCGGAGCGCCGGCGGTGATCGTCGCCGCCGCGGGACTGGGCACGCTCAACCACACCGCGCTCACCGTGGCCGCGCTCCGCTCGGCGGGGATCGAATGTCCGGGGGTCATCGTCGGATCCTGGCCTGCTGCACCGGATCTGGCGGAGCAGTGCAATCTCGACGACCTCCCCGACGTCACCGGCGTCCCCATCGTGGGCAGGATCCCGGCCGGCAGCGGCGCTCTCGACGCCCGCGTCTTCACCACCCTTGCCTCTCGGTGGTCGGATCTGCCGCTCCCGACGAAACGGCGTGCGGGCGGATCTTCCGCTGTACTGTGATGGATCCTGCTGATCAACGTCGTGCTGCTCTGGGGCTACACGTTGTCATGCCACTCTTGCCGGCACGTCACCGGAGGCCGGCTGCGGCACTTCTCGAAACACCCCGTGCGCTACCGGATCTGGACGTTCGTCTCCAAACTCAACACCAGGCACATGCAGTTCGTGTGGATCACGCTGGGAACCCTGATCCTCACGGACTTCTACATCATGCTCGTGGCGAGCGACACCATCGCCGATCTGCGGTTCATCGGCTGACGCGCACGGCACGACACCGGCCGCACCGGAGGAGGGGGAACACGGATGGTGGATGTCGAACGGCACCAGGTCGACGTCGTCGTGATCGGAGCAGGCGGCTCCGGGCTACGCGCGGTGATCGAGGCGCGGCAACGCGGCTTCTCCGTCGCCGTGGTGTGCAAGTCGCTGTTCGGCAAGGCCCACACCGTGATGGCCGAGGGCGGATGTGCCGCCGCGATGGGCAATGCCAACCCCCGCGACTCCCGGCAGGTGCACTTCCAGGACACGATGCGCGGCGGCAAGTTCCTCAACAACTGGCGGATGGCCGAACTGCACGCCCGCGAGGCCCCCGACCGCGTGTGGGAGCTGGAGACCTACGGAGCGCTGTTCGACCGCACCCCCGACGGACGGATCAGCCAGCGCAACTTCGGCGGCCACACCTATCCGCGACTCGCCCACGTCGGCGACCGCACCGGACTCGAACTCATCCGCACGATGCAGCAAAAGATCGTGTCGCTGCAGCAGGAGGACCACGCCGAGCACGGCGACTACGAGGCCCGGGTGCGGGTCCTCGCCGAATGCACCATCACCGAACTGCTGAAGGACGACGAGGGACGCATCGCCGGTGCGTTCGGATACTGGCGCGAGACCGGGCGTTTCGTGTTGTTCGAGGCGCCCGCGGTCGTCATCGCCACCGGTGGTATCGGCAAGTCGTGGAAGGTCGCGTCGAACTCGTGGGAGTACACGGGCGACGGTCACGCCCTCGCCCTGCGTGCCGGCGCCACCCTGATCAACATGGAGTTCGTCCAGTTCCACCCGACAGGGATGATCTTTCCGCCGAGCGTGAAGGGCATCCTCGTCACCTAGGTGTAGTTCCCAGGCAGGTTGTGAACGGCGTGCCGCCACGAGATAGGTGAGGACCTTCGGTATCGGTGTGGTTACCACACACACCCCGACTACCGGAGGGCCCTCATGACACACGCTAACGCCTATCTGACCCCACGTGGCCGATTGGCCCTGGCC